>NZ_JBFPJI010000309.1:0-3740 GCF_040838205.1 Bacillus sp. S4 | reverse complement strand
AACTGAGTTTATTCATTTTAACTTTAACCATAAAAATATCGATGCAGAACGGAATGAAAAGCTATTGTTTTTCATTCGAAAAACAATTACATATCTTTTGGATAAACGCGTCGAGAGGGAAACCAATCTAGTGGATTCTATTAATTGGAATGAAGATATGTTAGTTAAACTAAATGGTTGTATTAATAACCTTACTGCTTTTGAGAAGGACAAAATTCATTTAATTACAGAATCATATCGTACAATGAAAAACGAAATTACTAATGATCTTGCAGAACATATTCCGAAACTATTGCAGAGTTGTTCCGATTTAATTAGTGAAGAAAGCGATTTTGGTCACATTGATATTGAACTAAACACAGCGATGAATGAAAGAGTGAAACAATATCTAGAACAAACTGTATTACCTAATCTTGCTCGCTCTATGCAAAATTGGATTGCGACTTCTAATAACGAGCTCCTTCAAAGTCAATTGTACTTAGAAGAAACCAGTGAAGGACTTAATTCTTTATTTGGAGAAAATCGAATACAGTTAGAATGTGACTTTAAAGTAATTGATGACTGGCGCAGAGATACTGATAGAATGACAACTAGAATACAAATGGAAGAAGTAAATATTTTACGCCGATTTACGCCAGCACAATTTTTACTGAAAAGTGCCGGTAAATTATTTGGAGTTCTTCCTAAAAATAAAGCTATGCTATATAACAAATATAAACAGTATTTAGAAAATGAAGATTATACCGATGTAACGGCTTCTATTATGAAGAAGTTTTTCTTGCAATTTGAGCTGTTTGAAAACACACAAGAGCGGGATATTAATATGTTCTTTAGAAATCCATTTGGCGCGTTGGAACAAGCTGTAAAAAACACTCATTTAGAAATAAAAGAAAAACAAGATAAACTGCATAAAATGAAATCAAACCCTGAAGTTTATCGTGATCCTATAACGCTCTTTGAATTGAGATTACGTCAATGTGAAGTAATCTTGAATATAGGTGAGGATAATTCCTATACAGATTTACCTTTAGAAACAATCATAGAATAAACGTAAAGTAACTCCAAAATATACAATAAAAGTTGATTTTGGAGTTGTTTTTTGTTTACATCTGTATAATATGTACGTTCTTTTTAATAGCAGATTGCATCATGTGTTATAAGAGAAGTAATAGGGAAAAGGGAGCAATAGCAATTAGTTGCTCCCTTTCCATTTAATTAGAGTATTTAAATGTCAGATAAATATTTTCCAACATACAGACCGCTTGCGGCTGCTTGAGATAATGAATGAGTGACGCCTGAACAATCTCCAATTAAAAATAGCCCATTCATACTTGTTTCAAAATGGTTATTGATTTTTATTGTAGGAGCATAGAATTTTCCATCAACCCCATATAGTAAAGTATCTTCATCAATAGATTCGTGGATAAATTGTTCTAAACGTAATAAAAATTCTTTGAGCCCTTCAATATATAATGGCGGGATTTCTTTATGCAAATCTCCATAATCTCCGTGTAGTGTAGGTTGTATACGATTATGTTTCATATCTTTTTCCGTAGTAGGTTGTTTCTTTATTAAGTCCTCTAAGCGCTGGATAACAATCCGATCTCGTCCTTGGTTAATGCTTTTAATAATTGAACTTGCGTATACATTTGCTTCTTTGAGAGTTGGAAAATAGCGCGGGATAAATAAAGTGAAATTTAAGTTAGAAGTGCCAGTTCCTTGCTCTCGAAAATTTTGACCGTCAGGCATAACTAAACCTTCTTCGTACTTTCGAATAATACGTCCTTTTGGATTCATACAGTAAGTAGTAGCCGTGAAATGTTCATGCTGATAAGAAAGTTTCGTCTCAAATGTATCTTTTAATATAGAACGTAATTGATGTTCTTTCATCTCTACCCTAATACCTAAATCTACACGGGTTTGCTCCTGAGAAATATTTAGAGAAGTGCACATTTCTTTTAACCAATCCGCCCCGGAACGACCGGTTGCAAATACTAATTTCTTAGAATGGACAGTTTCTTGATTTGTATATATTTTAAAATGGTCTTTCTGCTTAACGATATTTTGTACATCTATATGAAATTGGATATCTATTTTGGTAAGTAAAAATTCATAGAGCTGCTGAAAAATGTTACTTGAAAGTGTAGTACCCAGATGCCTTACTTCTGTTGTTAGCATTTGTAAACCACATGTCTCAGCCTTCTTAGTGAGAGTTGGATTTTCTGTAGAATATTTTGAAACTGAACTTCCACCAAACTGACATAGAATTTCATCTACTTCCGCCATGAGTTGCATAAATCCTTCTTTACCTACTTTTTGCTCGAGTTCGCCTCCAAATCCGTTTGTATAATTAAATTTCCCTTCAGACTTTCCTAAACCACCAAACCCGAAATATTTATCACATGCAGTACAGTTACATATTTCCCCTTGTTTTAAAGAGCAATTTCGATGTTCTAACGGTTTACCTTTATCAAGAATTAAAACCTTTTTGTTGCTTTTGGCTAATGTATAAGCCATAAAAATGCTACTCACTCCAGCACCGATAATTGTAATATCATACATATTTTTTCACCTGCTACCGAATAGTTTGTTTGCTATTTTCCTAGTGTATAACAATTTTACAAAGTTAAGAAATAGCTTGTATTAATAAAGTCATAGTTGTGGATTTGATACTTTCTCAATTACTCTAAATGATGAATGAGATACAACAGTTTTTTATTTGAAAAGAGAGATACTTTTAAACAATCATTTTATCATATGGTTAATAAAAAGCTTACATATAAAAAGAACAGACCTTTTAAGTAAAGAGGTCTGTTAATCATTTGAAATAGTTGTTAAGTGAATAAATCTGAAGAAAATTACAGTTTTATTTAGCGAAGACGTGGTTACCGATTACTGCTACTGTTTGACGTGTAGTAATCCATTTGCTTGTTGATGTTTTCGGATTATAGAAATAAAGCCAATCAGAATGTATTCCATTTGTGGAGATAGCCTCTTCTACTGCCATTTTTGCTTCTGCGCTTGCAGGCTGATTAATTCTTCCATCTGTAACAGGGGTAAATGCATATCCGTGTTTAATAGGTTCATAAATAACTCCTGTTATTGTATTTGGAAAACCTTTTGCATTTACACGATTTAATATAACTTTTGCCACTGCCACTTTTCCTTTATATGATTCGCCACCCGCTTCAGCAGTAACTAAGCGTGCCATTAAGTCTTTTTCTTTTTCTGAAATACTTGAATTAATTTTCACATGTTGTCCTGTATAAAGCTTGTTTCCGACTGTATTGTTAATTTGTTTTATAGATTGAACGGTAACATTGTAACGCTTTGCTATAGTTTCTAATGAATCTCCAGGCTGTACTTGATAAATAATTTGTCCAGAGATGTTCTTAGGTTTGTCGTTTTGATGAACAGTGACCTCATTTGATTTCATGGATCCTGGAATATTTAACTGTTCACCAATAAAAGTTTGATCGTTTCCTTTATTATTCGCTTGTTTAATAGATTGTATTGAAACTCCATATTGTTTACTGATACCCCAAAGTGTATCATTCTTTTTTACTGTATGAATGGTGGAAGCCTCAGTTGCACCTTGATTACATACGAATGTAATTGCTGCTGCAGATAAAGGAATTATATGTTTTATTTTTAATAATTTCATTGTAAATCCTCCCAATAAAAAATTAAGTTTTAACTGTTGAATAATGTAGTTCAGAGTATAAAAGGTATGTATTTAT
>NZ_JBFPJI010000308.1:0-3746 GCF_040838205.1 Bacillus sp. S4 | reverse complement strand
TTTGAATTTCTTGAGCAAATAGTTGTAATTCATCAGATACAGAAATAGACATACAAAAACGCCATCCTTTCCTATGATTCTACAAAAAGCATAGCGTATTTTTTCATTTTAGGGGGTATTTTGTTTTGTTAGCTTGATAGTGATGTTGCGGTACCCCGTATAGCAAAGATTTTTCAAGAATTTGTGGATTTCATAGAAAACAAACGGAATATCAAGTAAAATATTATGTATTGTTTTATACATTTCAAAAGTTATTTTGATGATATTTTTGTAAGTGTATGAGTGGAAGTATCATCATGTATAGTATGGTTGAAATGGCACAAGAGAACTTTTTTAGTTCCTATCATTCTCTTTGATAAATGTTTGAAATACTTTTAAATATTGATATATCTAGGAGAATTTAGAGATTTCGATTGATTATATGCAATGAAAAATGAAAGTGTTATTTTTAGGTCTCTAACTATTATGATTCACATTAAAAGAAGTGCAAGGAGGAAGGTATATCTACTAAAATAGCGAGATATACTAAATTAAACATGAGTATTAGATTTAATAAAAAAGTAGTAGTATTAACAGCCGGACTAACCGTATTATCCTCACCGATGGTATCGATTGCAGAAGAACAACAATCGGTAAATAACCATCAATCCATAAGTGTTCAAGAACAAGCTGTAACTGCCCGACTTCAAGTATCAGACGAACAAGCTTTAAAAAGTATTGAAGAGAGTTTTGAAGGAGTAGACGGACGTGGTGGAGGTACTGTCGATAATAAGAAAGTGGACAGTCTTCAAAGTTCAGAAGGTATTTATGAAGAAACGGGTACATTAACGATCCCTAACAATTCAAATAGAACAAAACGTAGTCTTTCTTTCTCAGCACCTAAAGTTTCTAGTACTATAAATGGCGTTCCATTTACTGAATGGATTGTTCCAGAAGGAAACGATAATATTCGCCCTCAAAACCATATGATTCCAAAGTATATTACAATTCATGAAACTGATAATAAAAGTGTAGGCGCAGGGGCTAAAAACCACGCTCAATATTTATATAACCAAGCAGTAGGGAACACAGACCGGGCTGCATCATGGCACTTTACAGTAGATGATAAAGAGATTTATCAACACTTACCATTAAACGAGAACGGATGGCATGCAGGAGACGGGGATGGTTCAGGTAATAGAGAATCTATTGCAATTGAAATAGCAGTTAACAGCGATGGTGACTACAATAAGGCAGTGGATAACGCCAAGAAACTTGCAGCTTATTTAATGAAAGAAACAGGTGTACCATTAAATAATGTTGTAAAACACCAAAAATGGAGTGGTAAAAACTGTCCTGCTATTATGATTAATAGTGGACAATGGGTTCCATTCGTAAGTGGCGTTGAAGGATATTATAATAAATTTTATCAACCAACAGACGATATAACAGGAGGTTGGTATGAGTCAGCTATTCGTGATTTGAATAGAAGAGGTATTATGGTAGGAGAAGGAAACGGTATTTTTGCACCTAATAGATCCGTAACAAGAGCTGAGTTTGCTCAATTAATCTCTAAGTCTCTAAGTCTCCCAGCTGGAGATGCAACGTTTAAAGACCTAAATGATGCAAATCCAACTTTACGAGATGGTATTAAGCGTACTGCAAGTGTAGGCATCATTTCTGGTAGAGGAGACGGTTATTTTGACCCTAACACACCTATTACAAGGGAAGAAGCAGCAAGCATTGTAAATAGAGCTTTACAGTATAAAGGAATAAATGGGCCATTGGCAAACTTACCATTTGCAGATAAAGATCAAATTATCTATAAAGAAGCTGTACAAAGATTATACGGCTTAGGTATTGTAAAAGGTATGGGGGATAATCTGTATGTCCCTAAAGGAACAACAACTCGTGGTGAAACAGCAGTATTCATTTTAAACATGCTTCAAGTAATTGAAACTGGTAGTGTTCAAAAAGGAATTGGTACGGCTGAAATTAATGGTATTGGGGTAAATGTTCGAAGCGGGGCAGGAGCTGACTACCTTGTTGTTAGAAAAGCAAGCAAAGGTGAAAAAGTTACAGTATACGAAGAAAAGAACGGTTGGTTAAGAATTGGTACAGATGAGTGGATTTATAATGAACCTAGTTACATCGTCTATAAAAAGGATGGAAATTAAATCATACACCCGGCATTTTATTTATTCTCAGGCAATGGAGAGCATTTTCCCCATTGCCTGTTTTTGTGTTGCAGCCTTTTTAATGGTTATATAGAGATTTGAAATGAAGTTGCATACATGTATTCAGTTATATATGATTGTCTTATAGGGATAGTACCCATGTCCATCAACCTCTACAAAAACATACTCAAGAACTATCAAAAATCTTACTTCGTTTGTTTAATTTTTTACAAAAAAACGGAAGGGAATCTCATCGATATGAGAAGAAAACAGTCTTTGATATATTGGGTGTCATGTACAATTGTTTTGTTACTTTCTACAAAAAGAATAGCGTTTTTTTCGTTGTAGGGATACTAATTTACATTAGCTTGATAGCGCCGTGGCATTGCTTTAATCTAGCCAAACAAACGATCTGGATTCTCTAGTATTTGTACACTAACAATCTGGTGAAAATAAATGATTCTGTTTTATAGGACGTGTTTACTTAATTTCCAGTAAAGTGGTTCAAGTCGGAGGAAGGCAGCTTAGGGTGTCTTTTCTTTATGCATTAAAAAGGTATCGACAGCATTCCATAGAAAAAACAAGCTAAGAGTATGCAAGATTTTATACAGTTTTTCGGCTCATTCAGTAACAAACGAGAGCCATAAAACCGCACCAGAATAGGAATGTATAAAAAGATGCATAGAATCATAGAAAAAGACAAAGGCGTATCCCTTGTGAGAGTAAGGGGACGCCTTTGTCTTTGCTACCGATAATGAGACGTTATGTTAACCAAACGTGTATAGAGTATACAGTCAAAAAAGTACAATACATCGCTTCTTCTAAATGGTACAATTAGGAAAAAAGGGGGAGAGAATATGTATGATTACAAATTTGTGAAAGTCGAAATTGATAGATGGAAAGGGCAACCCAAAGAAGATTATAAGCGTAGTATTATCGAACATGCTGAGGATGGTTGGGAATTTGTTCAAGTCCTTACTCTAACAATCTCAGGATACACGAGTTCTTTGGAGATTATCTTCAAACGAACCAAAGAACTTCTTTAAAAAATGAAAGAGGTTTGCCTTAAATAACATACAAAAAGAACTGAAATATTTGGGGATCTAATTGTTCTCGATTTAACTTATAAGACAAATAAGCTAATATTAATCAACTTCCAATAACGATAATTATGTAAATGAGCTGTCCATATGGGCAGCTTATTGTATTTTTTGCTTAGTATGGTTCTCTCCGAAATGCTGACGGTACCCCATGCCCATCAAGTTAAAATCTCATACCACCCCCCAGAACGAAAATTTTCTTCGTTTTGGGGAACTACCAATTTCTTAGCTTGATGGCGATGTGACGCTACCCCATATAGAAATTAACGATTCTACACCCTAAAATGTTATTTAACCAAAAAAATATCTCGAATTTGAGATATTTCACTTGCTTTTTAATCACTTGAGATGTAAAGTGATAGTAACGAAAGCAAATGAGTCATATGAAAAACATACACTCAGTTGTTTTCGTCTTACACAGTAAAATAATTTATGAATGAATTCTATCAATGCAGCTTATTTAGTAAAAAACTATGACTAAGCTATAAAA
>NZ_JBFPJI010000023.1:0-30301 GCF_040838205.1 Bacillus sp. S4 | reverse complement strand
CCCCCACTGATTATTAGCCTTCACCAATCGGGCGTTTACTGCCCACAAATAGCGGGATAAAGGGAAAAGCCGTGCTGATGCACGGCTTTTTTGTTGTTATTGTGTTTAATATTATAGGTAGGGCGATATTCTATGTCGAAGCCTCGATATTTCTTGGGAAATGCGGAAGATCCCGTCGATATATAGGGAAGACATTAGAGCGCTTCTTTACATTTTTGAATTTGAACTAATAATTTTTCGTATTCTTGTTCGAGAAATGTGATGTCATCGTGAGGATTTGGTATAGAAATCCGGCTGATGATTTCTGTTAATTTTGTTTGTAACCGTAATAATTCTTGTTCAGTAATATTTACAGAAGCTTGAGTTGTTCTTTTTGTGTATTGCTCGTAATTGCCGTGGAATATTCTAGGCTCTCTCTCATCTACTTGTAGAATATGGTCTGCAACAGAACGAATAAAGGCACGGTCATGGCTAATGAAAAGTATGGTGCCAGGATACTCTTGTAACATGCTTTCTAATTCTTCTTGCGTTGCTAAGTCTAAATAGTTTGTCGGTTCATCGAGCAGAAGCATATTATAGTTTCCTAAAAATAATTTTGCAAGTGCAACCTTCATTCGTTCACCGCCACTTAAGACGTGCACAGGTTTATGAACATCTTCACGGCGGAATAGGAGCCTTGCAAGTATTGTTCGCACGAACGACTCCGTATAGTTTGTTTCTTCTAGAACATTTTCTAAAATTGTTTTATCTGTTTTTAAAATTGATAGCGTTTGTTCAAAGTATCCAATTTTACAGCTTTTCGAAAGCTGAATGCCGCGCTCGTTTGTGAGAAGCATATTGAACAAAGTTGTTTTTCCACTTCCGTTTGCGCCTAAAATAGCAAGCTTTGCACCAGGGGCAATAGTTCCATTCATATTTTTAAATAGTGTGCGGTCACCTATTTTCTTTGTTGCTTTATTAAGCTGTACCACCACTTTACTATGAATGGGTGTATGGTATTGCACGTCAAAATGAGCTTGAGAAAGATCCTTTGGCTTTTCTTTCTTTTCTAATTTTTCGAGACGTGTCTCTAATACTTTCGCTGCTTTGCTAACATTTTCTTGGCCATGTGCCCCACTTAACTTATAAAGTTTAGATTCAGATGAACTGAACCGCGTTGGGACTTTTGTCATGCTAGAAGCACGTTGCTTTCTTTGTAAAATTGATTGCTCTAAACGATTTTTTTCTTGTACATATTGCTCATATTCCGCTTGCTTTTGTATTCGCTCACGTTCTTTTTGTTTTCGATAGTTTGAATAATTCCCTTTATATTCTTGAATAGTACCGTCTTCAATTTCGATGATTTTGGTACATATGGTATCTAGAAAATCACGATCATGCGATATTAAAACAAGTGCACCGTTATAAGATAAAAGTGCTTTTTCTAATTGCTCTGTACCGAACATATCTAAGTGACTTGTTGGCTCATCAGCAAATAGAATGCCTGCATCTTGTTCGAGAGCATGAGCAATCTTTAGGCGCATTCGTTCGCCGCCGCTCATTGAATCTGCAACGTTTGAAATATTCCATTTTCCTTTTGTAAGAGAAGAAGCGGTTTCCGGCAGTTCCTCGCTAAGCTGAGGAATGATAGCGATAGAACTATGGTGAGTTACTATACCTTGGTCAGCCTCTATTTCTTTACTTAATATTTGTAATAACGTAGATTTTCCAGCTCCGTTGACTCCAACAATTCCTATGCGATCGTTTGTTTGAATTTCCAGTGATGGTAACGTAAATAGGGTGCGATCACCAAAGCTCTTTTCAATATTACGTGCGAATAAAATAGTCATAAAAAAACCTCCCTAGTTTCACTAGAGAGGATAAACGTCGCCCTTGAATGTAAAAATCGTACATAAATAAACGATTTTTTACATAACCGTCTCGAAAGAAAGTATCGACAAATGGACAGACTAATCCTCTGCTAGTTTTCATCATTTTTGTTCACTATTTGTGATGGATGAAATAAATAAGAGAATTAGAACTTCATTGGTCAAAGTACCTTCCTTTCATAATATTATTTTTATTGTATGCGCATACAAAAGAGTTTGTCAAACTTATTTCTGTTTGTGATTTTTGAATTCGCTATTATACAGTTGTGCCTTTGCGAGTGCTTCAGCATCATTTTTGATTTCATCTAATCCATTCGCATCCCCAATAACATACCCTTCAAATGATGAACCAACAAAATCAAAGATATATTGGAACTGAGCAATAAGCGGCAATGCTTTCAGTTTCGGATTATCCCCACCAACGATGACAACGTACATCTTTTTCCCTTTCATTTTCTCTTTAAAATGAAGAGATGTATCGCGTAAACTTTGTGACCAGCGATCGACGAAGTTTTTCATATGACCACTCATACCGTACCAATAGAGGGGTGTCGCAAAAATGATTGTATCGTGTTCTAGCATTTGCTCTATTAAAGTTTGGTAATCGTCATTTACAGGTTGAAATCCTTCCGTATCATGGCGCTGGTCTGTAATGGGGTGGACTGTATAATCACGCAAGTAAATTTGTTCTGTTTTAATTCTATCAATCATCATATGTGTTAGAGTTTCAGTGTTCCCGTTTTGTCTTGAACTGCCGTGTATGACGAACATGTAATCATCCCTTTTCTTTTGCTTGTTTTAGGAGTGAAACGTGTTTTTGTAAATTCGTTTGAATGTTGGAAAGTAATGTGATTTGTTTCGTTACCTCACTGAGTTTGTCTTCGTAAAGTGCAAGGATACTGCTGCACGGATTTTCGTATAGGTGTGGTTCTATTTCGAGGCAGCGCAACATTCGTGCTGTCTCTTCTAAATTTAAGCCAATTTGTAAGTACATTTGAATAAGCTCTACTTTTTCAATGGCACTTTTATCGAAATCACGATAGCCGTTTGTGAGGCGGTTTGAAGGGAGTAATCCCTTTTCTTCATAATGTCTCAGTGAGCGCTCACTGACCCCTGTTTTTTTAGATAACTCCCCAATTCGCAATGTGTTTCACTCCTTTTAAAGGTATTGTAAACCTTCACACTAATGTGAAGGTCAACTCTGTTTTTTCGCAAAAGAATCTACATGATTTAAAAACACTTGAATGGCTTTAGACGGAATGAAATATTTGCCGCGCACGATGGAGAATGGACGAATTAGCTTTTCGTTTGGAACAGGGACGTGGAATATTTCTTTTGCCAACAGTTCCTTTCGAACAGTCCAGTCTGAAAGAATAGCGATGCCAAGCCCGGCAGCGACGGCTTCCTTTACACTTTGAATGCTACTAAATGTAAAGAATCGTTTCATTTTTAAATGATGTTGATGAATAAAACGATCGCTATAGGCACGTGTCCCAGAGCCACTTTCTCTTAATACCCATACTTGGTCTTGGAGAGTAGCTTCGTTTATATCCTTGATGTGAAGCAATGGATGATTTGGAGGGACGACGAGCTTCATTTCATCTTGCATAAACGTCTCAACATCTACGTCAGCGTATACGACTTGGCCTTCCACTAAGCCGATATCAATTTGATTAGAGCGGAGGCTTTGCAAAACTTCTTCTGTATTTGATATAAATGTATGAACTTCGACGTGTGTATTTTCATTGGCAAAGCGCGCAAATATTTTCGGAAGTAAGTATTCGCCAATTGTAAAGCTAGCACCAATGCGGAGCGTCCCTGTTACAACGTTATGTAGGTCATTAATTTCTTGTTTGGCATCTTCGTAAAGAGAGAGCATTTGCTTTGCGTGTATGTATAATATGTTTCCTGCTTCTGTAACTTGGACGTGCTTTGGGGAGCGCTGAATGAGTGTAGTTCCAAATTCATTTTCCAGGTTGCGAATGTGCATGCTTACACCGGGTTGTGAAAGGTTTAAAAGTTCTGCTGCACGAGAGAAATGTTTTTGTTCAACGACAGTCACAAAGATTTTTAAAATGTCGACGTTCATTTGTTAGGCCCCTTTATTTTTGCTTTTATTTTATCATAAGTATTTCTGATGATAGGGATTCAATATTGATATTAAACTTATTATAAAAATTCTCTTATAATGTAACTAGAAAGAACATGCATGTTCCAATACGATTATTGGGGTGGTATAAAGTGGAACAAACACTTGTTATACAAAAGAAGAAGGGCTTTGGATTTTCGCAAGGTATTGGGATTACGTTATTAATCGCAATCGCCGCGAAATATTTAGCAGAGCTTCCATTTTTAAATATTATGGGACAATTAGTAATCGCTATTCTAATCGGGATGGTTTGGCGTGCGGCAATCGGGATTCCTCAAGAAGCGATAGCGGGAACGAACTTTGCGAGTAAGAAGTTGCTACGCTTTGGGATCATCTTACTTGGAATGCGGTTAAATCTTGTAGATATTGCGAAGGCGGGTCCGAAAGTATTGGTCATCGCAGCGGTTGTTATTACATTTACAATTTTCGTTGTATATGGACTAACGAAAGTATTTAAAGTAGAAAAGAAACTTGGAATTTTAACGGCGTGCGGAACGGCGATTTGTGGTGCAGCAGCGGTCGTCGCGATTGCACCGCAAGTGAAAGCGAAAGATGAAGAAACAGCGGTTGGGGCAGCGATTATTGCAATTTTAGGTACAATATTTACACTTATTTATACGCTATTATACCCAGTGCTTGGCTTTTCTCCGTACGGTTACGGTGTGTTCTCAGGTGCGACATTGCACGAAATCGCTCATGTTATCGCTGCTGCGGCGCCAGGCGGTAGCACGGCTGTAGACATCGCGGTTATTGTGAAATTAACGCGCGTAGCGATGCTTGTGCCAGTAGCGATTTTAATTGGATTATGGTTTGGCAAGAGCGAGGGAAGCGAAGAAAAAAGATCGTGGCGCGACCTTCCGATTCCTTGGTTCATCTTCGGATTTTTAGCAATGAGTGCGGTGCATTCGCTTGGGATTATCCCAGAAGTTGTTGCCGGATATATTGTAGTAATTGCGTACATGCTTATTGCAATGGCGATGGCAGGGCTAGGTTTAAATGTAGAGTTTAAAACGTTCCGCAAATTAGGAAGTAGGGCATTTGTGGCAGGGCTAATTGGCTCGGTTTGCCTTTCGGTACTTGGGTACGTTCTTGTATATGCATTAGGATTTATGTAGTAAGACGAAGAAGCTGTCCCAAAAGATATTTTGGGACAGCTTCTTTCTTATGCCTATAGTGCTACGGATGTCGATATTTGTCGGTAAGTCGATATATTTAAAAAATCGCCGATATAAATGGAGTTGCGCTGATATAGTTGGAAAATCGCCGATATAATTTAAGTTGCGCTGATATATTTAAAAAATCGCTGATATAAATTTAATTCCTGTCTTACTGTGTTAGAGAAGGTGTTCAGTGAAATGTTTTTCTAAAATTTGTAAAGATATCTTTACTTGGAATTGGAAAACATTTGTAATTAAAGTAAAGATATCTTTACTTTCGAAGGTGGAGCCTATGGGTGTGAAAAATAAAATTAAAGAATTACGAAAGCAAAATCACATAACGCAAATTGAAATGGCAAAGGCGATGCAAGTGACGCGGCAGACAATCGTGGCGATTGAGAACTACCACTATAACCCGAGTCTAGAGTTATCCCTAAAAATCGCCAAATATTTTGGAATGAAGGTAGAGGAAATATTTACGCTGGAGTAAGGGGAGAGAAAATGAACGATACTAAAAAGTTGTATATCGCTACTGTCTTAGGATTATGTGGAGGGGACGTTTTAGTTCGTATTATGGATCCATCCATACCGATGTTATCGCTAATAGTTAGTAACATTTTAGCAATTCTATTTTTAACAGTGTATACGTATTATAAAAAACGTAAGTACAAAAAAGAGGGATTTCCAGATATAGATGAGCGAGTAAATGAAAATATAAAAAGGCATGTAAATGTCTCGCTTATATTCGCATTTGTCCTTCTCATTGTTTACATTGGCGCTAGCAAAATCATAGGCAGAGATGCTATACCTACGCCAGAAATATTCATTGTATGTAGTTTCTTATTTGCTGGTAGTCTCATCGTAGGAGTTATGGCGGGAAAACGAGCATAGCGATAGGAGGAATGAAAATGCAAGATGAGTTTGAGAGATTTCAATCGGATAAAGCGTTTAAATATTTAGGGTTATTTTTCGTGATAAGTTTAGCAATATGGAGTTTGTACAATTTAATTGTTTATGGAAATGCTGGTATGCCATTCGTTTTATTTGTACTAGGACAGTTTGTTTATTTCGTTGTGAATTATTGGCCGAAGTGGAAGTTTAGAAATAAGAAAGAGGCTGATAATACATGAATAAGCAAGAAGTTATGAGGTTTATAGGAAGCTTATCTTTAGCGGGGCTTATTTTAAATACAAGTTTAGTCATTTTAAATATTTCATGGGGAGCGATATTGATTTCAAATGTAGCCCTTATTAGTTTATACGCTGTGTCTGAGTATAAGGAGCGAAAGCGATGGAAAGAAGAAGGTGTACCTGCATTAGATGAGAGAATCATGAAAAAAATGCAGCAATATTTTACGGCTTGTATGGTAGGTTTCTTTTTGTTTTTTATCGCGTATCTTTCTGTAAATAAGTATTTAGATAGACAAATCGTGGATGTGAATGAATTATTATATATAGTTATTTTCGGACTGTTAATTAGCATGGCATCGACGAGTGTATTAGCAGCAAAGGGAATTAAATAAATATATAAAGGGGAAACAGGATGGGATTAGCGGTATTATGTGTTGCGACGGCTATATTTGCACTTTTGTGGGGGATGCAAAACTTCTCTCGCAATCTAGTGCCAAGTGTATGTATTATGATTGGTGCTGTAGGTTTATCATACTATTTATTAATTTTAGCGCATTATCATAAAACAGCAACAAGTGTTGTTGTTGGGGCAATTATTTTATCTTGTGGACGCGCTATACAAAAGGGTTTTCTTCCATAAAAGCTGTTTATACAAAAGGTATAAACAGCTTTTTGTATTTTTTTTACAAACTACTTGAAAGTTACGTTACGTCACCTTTTATAATGAAGGAGAAGAGGTGATGGAGTTGATTTCAATTCAAGAACTAACGAGGGAAACAGGAATTACAGTAAGGACGTTACGTTATTATGATCAAATCGATTTATTAAAGCCGAGTGGAAAAACTGATGGGGGACATCGGTTATATAGCGAGAGAGATGTTGTTCGTTTGCAGCAAATTTTATTTTTAAAAGAAATGGGTTTTTCATTAAAAGAGGTTGCGAATATGTTAGTAACAGGTGAGCTCAATTTAAAAGGTTCGCTTGAAAAACAACTTAGATTTGTACAGGAAGAACAAAAGAAGTTTAATCGAATGGAGCGTGTTTTACAAGCGGTTGTTTATTCGGTAGATGTGGAGGGAGAACTGGATTGGAAAGTTATGTTTGAACTCATTCAGCTTTCGAAACAGTCTCCTCGTATACGTGAAATATTCCAAAATGAATTGTTTTCAAAGGAAGAGCAAGATTTACTTCGTAATTTACCAAATATGAGTGAAGAAGATCCGAATGTATTAGATTGGGTAGATGTATTAAAGCAATTACGTAATTTTATGAAAGACGGTAAGGAAGCATCGTGTGATGAAGTACAAGAGGCAACGAAGAAATTAATGCAGAAGTGTTTAGAGATGGCTAATGGTGATGAAGCATTTTTAGATAAATTGTGGGAAGTAAGAAAATCAAAAGAAGATTCACAGAAAATGAGTATGTATCCAATTGAGGAAGAGCTTCTAGTATATATGGATGAGGCTTTTCGTATATATGATGAAAGGGAGAGAGATAAATGAGTATACTCGCAGAATATCGATGGTATTTTTTAATTGGTGCAGAGATTGTATTTTGGCTATCAGCTATCGGATTCTTTTTACTAAGGTATGGATTTCGCTTGAAAAAGGCAAGTTTTATTATGGGGATTGTGCTACTCGTAAATGAAGTGTTTATTTTAACTTTAGGAGTAGTGGACTACTATCAAACAGGGAAGTTCTCTAATTTTCAAATCATTACGGTAATCATTTTATTATATGCAGTTTTTTATGGGAAAAAGGATTTGAAGAAATTAGATATATATGTGCGAAAATTAGTTGCTAAGTGGCGGAATGAACCGGCGCCTATTATCGAAGAACCACTTGAAGTAACAGGGATGGCGCATACGAAGCAGGAAATAAAAAATTGGGTTTTACATCTTATTTTGTTTGTTGCGGTTCATATATTCCTTTTCTTCATGTATGGGCTTATTCCAGTAGAACAGTGGGGAAATTGGTTAGAGTCAGGAATCGTTTTAAATAAAACAGCAAGCCGTGTAAGCCAAGTATGGGCTATTATTCTTTTAGCGGATACTGCGATTTCATTTTCATATGTTATTTTTCCGAAGAAGGAGAAAGGAAATAAGAAGCTACTTTCATAGAGGAAAGTAGCTTTTTCTAGTATACCAATAGTTTGTATAGGAGAGGATGACAGTAGGAAAAAGAGCTAGTTTTATATGTCTCTTTAAAATGAAGTAAAACTTTAATTAGT
Source organism: Bacillus sp. S4 (assembly GCF_040838205.1). Classification (NCBI taxonomy): domain Bacteria; kingdom Bacillati; phylum Bacillota; class Bacilli; order Caryophanales; family Bacillaceae; genus Bacillus; species Bacillus sp. S4. Next base: position 21,768 of record NZ_JBFPJI010000023.1, on the reverse strand, counting down.
GTGGGGTCGACTGCTCGTTAATGTTGGAGAAAGTTTGATGAGGAAAGAAATGTGTTCTCCTTCCTTTTTCTATGTATAACTTGTCGAAAACTTTACCGAATATCTGTTCGTTTTTTTAGGTTTTTTATGGGCATTCGTGGTAAAATAATAATACAGATTTTTATGAGGAGGTCGGTTTTTAGTTGGAACATCCATTTGAAATTATCTCAGAGTATTCCCCGCAAGGTGATCAGCCGGGAGCGATAGAGAAGCTTGTAGAGGGAATTAATAGTGGTAAGAAAAAGCAAGTGTTGCTTGGAGCGACAGGAACGGGTAAGACATTTACGATTTCAAATGTCATTAAAGAAGTGCAGAAGCCAACACTTGTAATGGCTCATAATAAAACGTTAGCAGGGCAGTTATATAGTGAGCTGAAAGATTTCTTTCCTAACAATTCTGTGGAGTATTTTGTTAGTTATTACGATTATTATCAGCCGGAAGCGTACGTGCCACATACGGATACGTTTATTGAAAAAGATGCGCAAATTAACGATGAAATTGATAAATTACGCCACTCGGCAACGTCTTCCTTATTTGAACGAGATGATGTTATTATCGTTGCGAGTGTGTCATGCATATACGGTTTAGGTTCTCCGGAAGAATACCGCGAGTTAGTTGTTTCACTTCGAGTTGGTATGGAAAAGGACCGTAATCAATTACTTCGTGAACTTGTTGATGTACAGTATGGACGTAATGATATTGATTTCAAGCGTGGTACATTCCGTGTGCGCGGAGATGTAGTTGAGATCTTTCCGGCATCACTTGACGAACACTGTATTCGAATTGAATTTTTCGGTGATGAAATCGATCGTATTCGAGAAGTAAATGCATTAACGGGTGAAGTATTAGCAGAACGTGATCATGTAGCAATCTTCCCGGCATCTCACTTCGTTACACGTGAAGAAAAGCTGAAGGTCGCTATTGAAAATATCGAAAAAGAATTAGAAGAGCGTTTAAAAGAATTAAATGATAACGGTAAGTTGTTAGAGGCGCAGCGCATAGAACAGCGAACGCGTTATGATTTAGAAATGATGCGCGAGATGGGCTTTTGTTCAGGGATTGAAAACTATTCCCGTCATTTAACACTTCGTCCAGCAGGTTCAACGCCGTATACGCTTTTAGATTATTTTCCAGAGGATTTCTTAATCGTTATGGATGAGTCGCACGTATCGGTTCCGCAAGTAAGAGCGATGTATAACGGGGACCAAGCACGTAAGCAAGTGCTTGTTGATCATGGATTCCGTCTGCCATCAGCTTTAGATAATAGACCGCTCACGTTTGATGAGTTTGAAGAGAAAACGAATCAAGTTATTTACGTTTCGGCAACGCCAGGACCGTACGAGTTAGAGCAGTCACCGAAAGCAATAGAACAAATTATTCGTCCAACAGGGCTTTTAGATCCACCAATTGATATACGACCAATTGAAGGACAAATAGATGATTTATTAGGAGAAATCCATGACCGGATTGCGAAAAATGAACGCGTATTAATTACGACTTTAACGAAGAAAATGTCAGAGGATTTAACGGACTATTTAAAAGATGTAGGAATTAAAGTGAATTATCTTCACTCTGAAATTAAAACATTAGAGCGTATTGAAATTATCCGTGATCTTCGCCTTGGTAAGTTTGATGTACTTGTCGGTATTAACTTATTACGAGAAGGATTAGATATTCCAGAAGTATCACTTGTAGCTATTTTAGATGCTGATAAGGAAGGTTTCTTACGTTCAGAGCGTTCATTAATTCAAACAATTGGTCGTGCGGCGCGTAATGCAAACGGCCGCGTTATTATGTACGCAGATCGCATAACGAGATCAATGGGAATTGCAATTGAAGAAACACAGCGTCGTCGTAGTATACAAGAAGCTTACAATAAAAAGCATGGTATTACGCCGAAAACGATTCAAAAAGGAGTACGTGACGTTATTCGTGCGACAACAGCAGCTGAGGATACGGAAATATATGAAGCAACACCAGCTAAGAAGATGACGAAAAAAGAACGTGAAAATACAATTGCGAAGATGGAAGCAGAGATGAAAGAAGCAGCAAAGGCATTAGATTTCGAGCGTGCAGCTGAATTAAGAGATTTACTATTAGAATTAAAAGCGGAAGGGTGAAAAGAGTGAGTAAAGATTTTATTGTTGTAAAAGGTGCTAGAGCGCATAATTTAAAAAATATTGACGTAACCATTCCGAGAAATCAGCTTGTTGTTGTGACGGGATTGTCTGGTTCGGGGAAATCATCGTTAGCATTCGATACGATTTATGCAGAAGGGCAGCGTAGATATGTGGAATCTTTATCTGCGTATGCGCGCCAGTTTTTAGGGCAAATGGATAAGCCCGATGTTGATATGATTGAAGGTTTATCTCCAGCGATTTCAATTGATCAAAAAACGACGAGTCGTAATCCTCGTTCAACGGTTGGAACGGTAACGGAGATTTATGATTATTTACGTTTATTATTTGCACGAATTGGTACGCCAATTTGTCCGAATCATGGAATTGAAATTACATCACAAACAGTGGAACAGATGGTAGACCGTGTTCTTGAATATCCTGAACGTACGAAGTTGCAAGTGCTAGCGCCTATCGTGTCAGGGCGTAAAGGTGCGCATGCGAAAGTATTAGAAGATATTAAGAAGCAAGGTTATGTTCGTGTGCGCGTTGATGGAGAGATGCTGGATGTATCGGAAGAGATTACTTTAGAAAAAAATAAGAAGCATTCAATTGAAGTTGTTATTGACCGTATTGTTGTGAAAGAAGGAATTGCAAGCCGACTTGCAGATTCACTAGAAAGTGCTTTAAAGCTTGGCGGGGGCCGAGTTTTAATCGATGTAATGGGAGAGGAAGAACTTCTGTTTAGTGAACATCATGCTTGTCCACATTGTGGTTTTTCAATCGGAGAATTAGAGCCGCGTATGTTTTCGTTTAATAGTCCGTTCGGCGCGTGTCCTTCTTGTGATGGACTTGGATCGAAGTTAGAGGTAGATTTAGAACTTGTTATTCCGAACTGGGATGTATCATTAAATGAACATGCGATTGCTCCTTGGGAACCGACAAGTTCACAATATTACCCGCAATTATTAAAATCTGTGTGTAATCATTACGGCATCGATATGGATATGCCGGTGAAAGATATACCGAAGAATTTATTTGATAAAGTGCTGTACGGAAGCGGGGAAGAGAAGCTTTATTTCCGCTATGTGAATGAATTTGGTCAAGTAAAGGAAAATGAGATTTTATTTGAAGGTGTTATTCCGAATATTGAGCGTCGTTATCGTGAGACGAGTTCTGATTATATTCGTGAGCAAATGGAGAAATATATGGCAGAGCAAGCTTGTCCGAAGTGTAAAGGTGGACGCTTAAAGCCTGAGAGTTTAGCTGTTTTCGTTGGTGATAAAACGATTGCCGATGTAACGAAATATTCTGTTCAAGAAGTACAGGAGTTCTTCTCAACTGTTGAGTTAACGGAGAAACAACAAAAAATTGCTCATTTAATTTTAAGAGAAATTCAGGAACGTGTTGGGTTCTTAGTGAACGTCGGTTTAGATTATTTAACGTTAAGTCGTGCCGCAGGAACTTTATCAGGTGGTGAGGCGCAGCGTATTCGTTTAGCGACACAAATTGGTTCTCGCCTTACTGGCGTACTTTACATTCTTGATGAGCCTTCTATCGGTTTACATCAGCGTGATAATGATCGTCTTATTCGTACATTGCAGGAAATGCGTGATTTAGGAAATACGTTAATCGTTGTTGAGCATGATGAAGATACGATGATGGCTGCTGATTATTTACTTGATATCGGACCTGGTGCAGGTATTCATGGTGGTCAAGTTGTATCAGCAGGTACACCAGCTGAAGTTATGCAAGACGAGAATTCATTAACTGGGAAATATTTAAGCGGTAAAGAATTTATTCCGGTACCACTTGAAAGACGTAAAGGTGACGGACGTAAAGTGGAGATTGTCGGTGCGAAAGAAAATAACTTAAAGAATGCGAAAATGTCATTCCCTCTAGGAACATTTGTAGCAGTAACAGGCGTATCTGGCTCTGGAAAAAGTACGATAATTAATGAAGTACTATACAAATCATTAGCTCAAAAGCTATATAAAGCGAAAGCGAAGCCAGGGGCTCATAAAGAAATTAAAGGTCTTGAGCAGTTAGATAAAGTTATTGATATTGATCAATCACCAATCGGGCGTACACCACGTTCCAACCCAGCAACATATACAGGTGTATTCGATGATATTCGTGATGTATTTGCACAAACGAATGAAGCGAAAGTACGTGGGTATCAAAAAGGGCGCTTCAGCTTTAACGTAAAAGGTGGCCGTTGTGAAGCGTGTCGTGGTGATGGAATTATTAAAATCGAAATGCATTTCTTACCAGACGTGTATGTTCCGTGTGAAGTTTGTCACGGTAAACGTTACAACCGTGAAACGTTAGAAGTGAAATATAAAGATAAGAATATTTCTGAAGTGTTAGGGATGACAATTGAAGATGGGGTAGAGTTCTTTGCTAATATCCCGAAAATTAAGCGTAAACTTCAAACGCTTGTAGATGTAGGGCTTGGCTATATGAAATTAGGGCAACCAGCTACGACGTTATCAGGTGGTGAAGCGCAACGTGTGAAATTAGCTTCTGAATTGCACCGTCGTTCTACAGGGCGTACGTTATACATTTTAGATGAGCCAACGACTGGCTTACATGCACATGATATTGCACGTCTTCTAGAAGTGTTGCAGCGTCTTGTTGAGAGTGGCGAGACGGTACTTGTAATTGAGCATAATTTAGATGTTATTAAAACAGCTGATTATATCATTGACCTTGGACCAGAAGGCGGAGACAAAGGCGGACAAATCGTTGCTTCCGGAACGCCAGAACAAGTAGTGAAAGAAGAGCGCTCATATACAGGTAAGTATTTAAAAGAGATTTTAGATCGTGATAAAGCAAGAATGAAAGAGAAAATAAAAGAAGTAGAGTTATCGCAATAAGTTTATTCATGAAAACCGAGTGGGAATGACGCTCGGTTTTTATTTCACTAAGGAAAACTGGTAAGATTGTTAGTAGGTATACAAGTATAAAGAATAGAATAAATTGGTATAAGAGTTTGCATGTTGCTTGCGTTTATTAGCTATTAGCGTATGATGAAATATATATGTTAAAAGGATGTGTAAGGAAATGAGATGGATTGTATCACTTCTTGTAAATAGCGTTGTGTTAATCGCTGTATCCGGACTTTTAAAGGGGCTTGCACCAGACGCATTTTACATAGCAAATATACAAACTGCAATTATTGCGAGTATTATATTGGCGATTTTAAACGTATTTGTAAAGCCACTTTTAATTTTAATTACGCTACCAATTACTCTTGTAACTTTCGGTTTCTTCTTAATCGTTATTAATGCGATTACGTTAAAGATGACGGATTCATTATTAGGGGACGCCTTTAATATATCTGGATTTGGTGTAGCGATTGTTGCGGCGATTTGTATTTCGATTTTTAATATGATAATTGAAAAAGTAATTGTTGAACCATTACATGAAAAAAAGAGAAAATGACAAAAAGAAAAACATTTCATGATTCATATGAAATGTTTTTTTCTATTTACTAGAAACCATGTTTCTTGTTTCCAGAAAAAAATGGTACAATATCCGATAGAATGGAATTTTACATCAAATGAGACTGAACCCGCAGCGGAGTGGAGGTTTATACATATGCCGAAAGTAAGGACAAAAGATTTAATTGAACAATTTCAATTGGAGTTAGTAAGTGGTGAAGAAGGGATTCATCGTCCGATTGATACGAGTGATTTATCACGACCTGGAATTGAAATGGCAGGATTTTTTACATATTATCCAGCTGATCGTGTGCAGCTTCTTGGAAAAACGGAGCTTACGTTCTTTGATACGTTAACGACAGAGCAAAAGCAAGAGAGAATGAAAGCGCTTTGTACTGAAGAGACGCCTTGTATTATTGTAACTCGTAATCAAGATGTACCGGATGAGTTATTACAAGCATCACGTGAATCAGGCGTGCCTTTATTACGTTCAGCTCAAACGACGACGAGATTATCAAGTCGTTTAACAAACTATTTAGAAGGTAAGTTAGCGCCAACAACAGCTGTTCATGGTGTGTTAGTAGATATTTATGGCGTGGGTGTTTTAATTACAGGTCAAAGTGGTGTCGGGAAAAGTGAGACAGCGCTTGAACTTGTAAAGCGTGGTCACCGCCTTGTTGCGGATGATAGCGTAGAAATTCGTCAAGAAGATGAAGACACATTAGTAGGAAGCTCACCAGATTTAATTGAGCATTTATTAGAAATTCGTGGTCTAGGTATCATTAACGTAATGACGTTATTCGGTGCAGGGGCAGTACGAAATTATAAACGTATTACGCTTGTTATTAATCTTGAAATTTGGGATCAAAAGAAAAATTATGATCGCTTAGGTCTTGATGAAGAGAAGATGAAGATTATTGATACAGAACTTACGAAGATTACACTTCCAGTTCGTCCTGGTCGAAACTTGGCTGTTATTATTGAAGTAGCAGCGATGAACTTCAGATTAAAACGTATGGGAGTCAATGCGGCACAGCAGTTCTCTGAACGATTAATGAGTGCGATTGAGTTAGGAAATCAAGAGTAGACTCTGGAGAGGGAGGTCATATATATGCTGTTAGGTTCTGTACCACAGCTTGACCGTATAGCAGTCCAACTTGGACCGTTCCCTGTTTATTGGTATGGGGTTATTATCGGTACAGGTGTGCTATTAGGTCTTTGGCTAGCAACTCGCGAGGGAGAAAGGCTTGGTATTCATAAAGATACATTTATCGATCTTGTATTAATTGCAGTACCAATTGCGATTCTTTTTGCGAGAATGTATTATGTCATTTTTGAATGGGAATATTATTCGCAAAATCCGAGTCAAATTATTAATATTCGTCAAGGTGGTTTGGCGATTCATGGTGGTTTAATCGGGGCTGTTATTACAGGAATCCTTTTTGCGAAAAGACGCGGGCTTTCATTCTGGAAGTTAGCGGATATTGCTGCGCCGAGTATTTTACTAGGACAAGCAATCGGCCGATGGGGAAACTTTATGAACCAAGAGGCGCATGGTGATGAAGTAACGAGACAGTTTTTAGAAGGTCTTCATTTACCAGATTTCATTATTAATCAAATGTACATTGATGGTGTGTATTATCACCCAACGTTTTTATATGAATCATTATGGAATTTTGCAGGTGTTATTTTACTACTCGCGTTACGAAAAGTGAATTTACGCCGTGGTGAATTATTCTTCACATATTTAATTTGGTATTCAGTGGGACGCTTCTTCGTAGAAGGTTTGCGTACAGATAGTTTAATGTTAGGACCACTTCGTATTGCACAAGTAATGTCTATTGGAATTGTTGTTATTTCTATCATTTTCATTATTGTGAGACGAAAAATGGGGCAAGCTGATAAAAGATATTTAGAAAATTAGAGAAAAGTAGCATCTTATATAAGATGCTGCTTCTTTCATATTCAGGTAATGAAAGGATTAAGGACGATGAAAATAAATACAGTGTTATTTGATTTAGATGGAACGTTAATTAATACAAATGAACTTATTATCTCTTCTTTTTTACATACGTTAAATCACTATTATTCTAATCAGTATAAGCGTGAAGATGTATTAGGATTTATCGGTCCATCTTTGCACGACACTTTTAGTAAGATTGATGCAAGCAAGGTTGAAGAGATGATTACATGTTATCGTCAATTTAATCATGAGCATCATGATGAATTAGTGGAAGAATATGAAACTGTATATGAAACGGTTCAAGAATTGAAGAAGCAAGGTTATAAGATCGGCATCGTTACAACGAAAGCGAGACAGACGGTTGAAATGGGATTAAAGCTTTCGAAACTTGATCAGTTTTTTGATGTTGTCGTGACGATTGATGATGTGGAACATGTGAAACCACATCCAGAACCACTTCAAAAAGCATTGAAATTATTAGATGCAAAGCCAGAAGAAACATTGATGGTTGGTGATAATCATCATGATATCGTCGGTGGACAAAATGCAGGTACGAAAACAGTAGCGGTTTCATGGACATTGAAAGGTAGAGCATATTTAGAAGCGTATAAACCAGATTATGTGCTAGATAAAATGAGTGATTTACTACCGATTTTGTCCCGTATTAATGGGTAGTAAGATTCCTGCCTGTAAATGCTTGATTGATGAGAGTTAGTAATCAGTGGGGAAAAGGGTTCCTACCGGTTAAAGTGTCACTTTATATAAGTAGAGGAGAGAGTTCAGTGCGACGGACAACGCGCTATCCTGTTTCAGGAGAAAATTCATTGTGGAATGTGTATAAAACAGTTTCTTTTTGGAAGGTAATGAAAAACTTTATTATCATCCAAATCGCACGTTACACGCCATTTTTATCCGTGAAGAATTGGTTATATCGCACGTTTTTACGGATGGAAGTAGGAAAGAAAACGTCGTTTGCACTTATGGTAATGCCAGATATTATGTTTCCAGAAAAGATTACTGTGGGAGACAATTCAATTATCGGCTATAATACAACGCTTTTAGCGCATGAATATTTAATTCGTGAGTATCGACTCGGAGAAATCGTCATAGGGAATGAAGTTATGATCGGAGCGAATACGACAGTTTTACCAGGTGTGACGATTGGAGATGGTGCTATCGTTTCTGCAGGCACACTTGTCCATAAAGATGTACCAGGCGGCGCTTTCGTAGGCGGAAATCCGATGCGTATTATTTATACGAAAGAGGAAATGCCTACTAGAGAAGGTTGATGTTAAAAATGTAACATTTCTCTTCTCTTTTTATGAATAAAAAGGAAATATTTGATTATAATATACTGTTTTGTTTTTTACGGAATCGTTTATACTTATAGATAGAAGAATGTGTGAGCGAAGAAAACAAAAAACTGGAGGATATATGGGGAAAAATCAAAGAATATATAAGGAGAGCGGACAAGTTATCTCTTTTAATCAATTAGCGGAATTCTTTTATAAAAAAGGGATGAGGGCTTATAAAGGGCAAAAATTGCAAGATGCAATTAAATATTTTCGAAGAGCGTCACAAAGCGAGAAGGAGCCATTTATTTTATGCCAACTAGCAATAGCATTATCTGAATCTGGTGAATATCAAGAGTCGAATCAGATATTTCTAAAGCTTGTTAAATCCAATCCTGAACTTGAGCAATGCTATTATTTTATTTCAAATAATTATGCATATATGGGCTTGTTTCAACAGGCGAAGAAGTATGCAGAGCGATATTTAGAAGTTGCGGAAGAGAAGGAATTCGTAGAAGATACATTAGAATTGCTTGAGATTATGGAAGAAGAAGCAATGGGTGCGGAAGAGATTGAGGATGAAGATGAGCTAATTGTTATGCAAGAAGAAGCGAACCGCTACATTCGTAACGGACAATTAGAAGAGGCGATTGCTACACTAGAAGTTGTTACGAAAGAATATCCAGAATTTTGGTCGGGCCATAATAATTTAGCGATTGCACATTTTCAATCAGGTAATGTAGATCAAGCGCTTAAGTTAACAGAAATGATTTTAGAGAAAAGTCCTGGTAATATGCATGCGCTTTGTAATACGCTTATTTTTCTATATTCAATTGGAGAGCATAAGCAAGTAGAGTCATTAGCAGGGCAGTTAGTTTCGGTATATCCAATTTCATTTGAGCATCGTTTGAAACTTGGAACAACGCTTGCAACAATTGGTCATTTTGAACCTGCATATAAATGGTTCAAAGTATTAAAGCGTCAAGGATACGAGGGAGACGTTAGTTTTTATTACTGGTTTGCATACTCTGCGTATATGGTGAAGGAACAGCAAGTAGCTGAAAAAATGTGGCAACATGTTGTAGAATTGCATCCTGATAAAAAAGGAAAAGAACCGTGGAATGCACTGAATTTAGCAGATGAAGGACAAAATCTTTTATTTGAAGAGTTACGAAAATCATTTCAGAAAAGTACGACGCTAGAAGAGAAAATGCTAGCTTTATATTTAATGAATGAATTGTCAACACCAGAGAAGGTTGGGTTCTTCTTTAATGTAACGCAAGCGAAAAATGGTGTTCCAATCGTATCGCAACTTGCAAAATATTTCTTTTTACTTAATAGTCATAAAAGCATCCCAGCTGATTTACAGCAATTTGAACAGTGCGTACGAATCGCGGATGCATTATACAATTATACGAAAAAAGACGATGAATTAATCGAAGAGTGTTTAAATTTTTGGTTTTGTACGTTCATACGTTTATATACATCTGGAGCGACTTTTACAAATGTGTACGGTTGGTCAGCGGCAATTGAATATATTGTGCGCGGCGAACAAAGAAATAAGATGACACAGGCAGAGCTTGGTGATGTATATAATGTATCTGTAGCGACTGTACGAAAGTATGTGCAAGCTGTTAAGCGCACGCACACGTAGGGTAGGCAAATCATTGGGAAAAAAATGATGCTAACAGTATAATGAGGGTAACTTAATGTGTATGAATGAATGGGAGTGAATAGTGTGTCAGAAGAAAAAATTTATGATGTCATTATTATTGGTGCAGGACCAGCTGGTATGACAGCTGCGGTATATACATCTCGTGCGAATTTAAGCACACTGATGCTTGAGCGTGGTATTCCAGGTGGACAAATGGCAAATACAGAAGATGTAGAGAACTATCCAGGTTATGAGTCTATTTTAGGACCAGACTTATCAAATAAAATGTTTGAGCATGCGAAGAAATTTGGTGCTGAATATGCATACGGTGATGTGAAAGCAATCATCGATGGTAAAGAGTACAAAACAATTATTGCTGGTAAAAAAGAATATAAAGCACGTGCAATTATCGTTGCAAGCGGTGCAGAGTATAAAAAAATTGGTGTGCCAGGTGAAACAGAACTTGGCGGCCGCGGTGTATCGTATTGTGCAGTATGTGATGGTGCATTCTTTAAAGGGAAAGAACTTGTTGTTATTGGCGGCGGAGATTCTGCTGTTGAAGAGGGTGTGTTCTTAACACGCTTCGCATCAAAAGTAACAATCGTTCACCGTCGTGACACTCTTCGTGCACAGAAAATTTTACAAGATCGTGCTTTCCAAAATGAGAAAGTAGATTTCATTTGGAATCACACTATAAAAGAAATTAACGATGCAAATGGTAAAGTAGGAAGCGTAACACTTGTAGATGTAAACAGCGGAGAAGAACAAGAAGTTAAAACTGACGGCGTTTTCATATACATCGGTATGCTACCACTATCAAAACCGTTTGTTGAGTTAGGTATTACAAACGAAAATGGTTATGTTGAAACGAACGAGCGTATGGAAACGAAAGTTCCTGGTATTTTCGCAGCTGGTGATGTTCGTGAAAAAATGCTTCGTCAAATTGTAACTGCAACAGGTGATGGTAGTATTGCAGCACAAAGTGCACAGCATTATATAGAAGAGTTAGTAGAAGAATTAAAAACTGTAACAGAAAAATAAGGGGTAATATACCTTTTGAGAAGAAAGCTACCGATAGGAGCTTTCTTTTTTTTGTGGAAATGTCAAAGTTTTGTCAAAAACAATTAGGATTATAAGATTTCTTATTGATATACTGGACTTTACGGGAAAAATCACTATAAGAAATGAGGAATTTATTCAGTATGGAATGGCGTAATATATATCGTGGATTTTGTATGGGCGTTAGTGATTTAATTCCTGGTGTGAGCGGCGGAACAATCGCTGTTGTGTTAGGGATTTATGAACAATTGCTCGCAGCAATTAGCGGATTCTTTAGCCGTGAATGGAAAAAACATTTAGCGTTTTTAATCCCACTTGCATCTGGTGTAGCGGCAGCTTTTCTAACGTTAAGTCACGTTATTAAATATTTATTAGCAAATCATTATGAACCGACTCAATTTTTCTTCCTCGGTTTAATTATTAGTATATTACCGATGTTAATGAGAGAAGCTGATGCAAAGGCAACGTTTAAAGGTAGTCATATTGCCTTATTAATAATTGCAGCAATTCTTGTTGCAATAACAGCATTCTTTAAACCAGATAAGGCAGCTGATCCGATTACGACGTTAACAATTTTAAATGCAATTGGTTTATTTTTCGCAGGATGGATGGCTAGTATGGCTATGCTTCTTCCTGGAATTAGTGGATCGTTTATTTTATTAATTATTGGTGTGTATCCAACAGCAATTAACGCTTTAACTACACTCAATTTACCGTTAATCCTGGTTATCGGTGCCGGCGTGATGGCCGGATTTGTTGTAAGTAGTAAAGGAATTAGTTATTTGTTAGATCGTTATAAAAGTATGACATTTGCGGCAATTATTGGGCTCGTTATCGGGTCGATTGTCATTGTGTTCCCTGGCATTCCGACTGGTGGCATTTCAATTGTAAGTTCAATTATTACTTTTATTTTAGGATTTGCGGTTGTTACTTATTTCGGTAAGAAATAAGTGTTTTAATCCCCTTAACGATTTTTATCGTTAAGGGGATTTTTATGTATTTTTCATGGGAAGTAAGGCATTTTGATTGCTTGTTATAGAAAAAATTTTTACAATTGCTTAGCGAAAGGGGACTGGCACCTTCGTTGTAGCAAACTGTTTTTGATAGTATAATGAAATGAGTATGCAGTGAGAAATTTTGCTGCAAGTAGCTGAGGTGAAGAAACATGCAAAGAGTGACAAACTGTGTGTTAATTAGAGATAATGAAGTACTCTTACTCCAAAAACCTCGCCGAAATTGGTGGGTTGCACCGGGCGGGAAAATGGAGCGTGGTGAGACAGTAAGAGATACCGTTGTTCGCGAGTATCGTGAAGAAACAGGTATTTATTTAAAGAATCCAGCATTAAAAGGGGTCTTCACTTTTGTCATCCAAGAAGGTGATAAAGTTGTTTCTGAATGGATGATGTTCTCCTTTTTAGCAACAGATTTTGCAGGAGAAAACAAATTAGAGAGCGAAGAAGGCATCATTGGTTGGCATACATTTGATAAAATTGATGATTTAGCAATGGCACCAGGAGATTATCACATTATTGATTATTTAATTAAAGGGAATGGTATAATCTACGGTACATTTGTATATACCCCAGATTTTGAGTTGCTTTCATATCGATTAGATCCGAGTTAAACCTGCAAGGAGAGGATACGATGACAGAGAATAATGATATAAAAATGGTAATTATTACAGGGATGTCTGGAGCTGGAAAAACGGTAGCGTTACAAAGTTTTGAAGATTTAGGATATTTTTGTGTAGATAATTTACCACCGATGTTATTGCCGAAGTTTATTGAACTTATGGCAGATTCAAAAGGTAAAATGAATAAAGTAGCACTCGGTATTGATTTACGTGGCCGAGAGTTTTTTGAATATTTATGGGGAGCACTTGATGATTTATCAGAACGTACATGGATTATTCCTCATATTTTATTTTTAGATGCGAAAGATAGCACACTTGTAACTCGTTATAAAGAAACGAGACGTTCACATCCACTTGCGCCAACTGGCTTGCCGTTAAAGGGAATTGAAGCTGAGCGTGGTCTATTAACTGATATGAAGGCGCGAGCGAATATTGTGCTTGATACATCTGATTTGAAACCGAAAGAATTACGAGAGAAAATTGTTCACTTATTCTCAACAGAAACTGAGCAAGCATTTCGTGTAAATGTTATGTCATTTGGATTTAAGTACGGAATTCCAATTGATGCTGATTTAGTATTTGATGTTCGTTTTTTACCAAATCCATATTATATTCCACATATGAAGCCATTAACAGGACTGGATGAAGAAGTTTCGTCGTATGTGTTGAAATTTAATGAAACACATAAGTTTTTAGAGAAATTGACGGATCTTATCACTTTCATGCTGCCTCATTATAAAAGAGAAGGTAAGAGTCAACTTGTAATTGCGATTGGATGTACAGGTGGGCAACATCGTTCTGTTACGCTTACAGAGTACCTTGGGAAACATTTGAAACCAGAGTATAGCGTTCATGTATCTCATCGTGATGTGGAGAAGAGAAAGGGCCATTAAGGGATGAAAAAAGAGAGAAAACCTAAAATTGTTATCATGGGAGGTGGAACTGGACTTTCTGTTTTATTAAGAGGTTTAAAACAATACCCTGTTGATATTACAGCGGTTGTAACAGTAGCCGACGATGGAGGCAGTTCAGGTAGACTACGTGATGAGCTAGCAATTCCACCTCCAGGTGATATTCGTAACGTACTTGTTGCGTTATCGGATGTAGAACCATTAGTGGAAGCTTTATTTCAGCACCGTTTTACAACTGGAGACGGACTGAAAGGGCATGCTTTAGGAAATTTACTATTGGCAGGTATGACTTCGATTACAGGAGACTTTTACCACGCGATTACGGAAACGAGTAAAGTATTAAATGTCAGAGGACGTGTATTACCAGCAGCGAATCAAAGTGCGGTACTTCATGCAGAATTAGAAGATGGAGAAATTGTAACAGGTGAATCAAAGATTCCTTATTACGGGAAGAAGATTAATCGTGTCTTTTTAACTCCAGAAGATGTAGAACCTTTATGTGAAACGTTGACGGAAATTAAACGAGCTGATTTGCTTGTTTTCGGTCCAGGAAGTCTGTACACAAGTATATTACCGAATTTAGTTGTTAACAAAATTGGAGATGCTGTTCTTGCTGCAAAAGCGAAGAAGGTATATGTATGTAATGTTATGACGCAAGCGGGCGAAACGAAGGGTTATACTGCGTTTGATCATGTGCAGGCGTTACATGATCATTTAGGTAAACCATTTATCGACACTGCGATTGTAAATAATCGTGATATTCCTCGTGAATTACGTAAGTTATATGAGGAAGAAATGTCGGAACCAGTTGCACTGGATACAGATCGTTTTGCTGAACATAATATCGAAATCATTCAAGAGCGATTAGCGAAATATGATGAGCGTGTTGTAAGACATGATACATTAAAATTAGCTTCTATTTTATATTCATTGTTATAAATGTGCGTTGCCTCGTTTGAGGTAACGCTCCTCATTCATATAGGACAAGATTTTTGTTCCCAAGTAATAGTATAAGGAGGTGTTGACTGTGTCATTTGCATCAGAAACAAAGAAAGAGTTGACCAACCTTGAAATGAAGGAATGCTGTGAGAAATCAGAATTATCGGCGTTGCTTCGAATGAACGGATCACTTTCTTTTTCAAACCGTCGCCTATCTATCGATATTCAAACGGAAAATGCAGCAATTGCAAGAAGGATTTATACGCTCTTGAAAAAAGGATATGATGTGACGGTAGAATTACTTGTTCGTAAAAAAATGCGATTGAAGAAAAATAATGTATATATCGTGCGGCTTGTTGAGAAGTCTCGCGAAATATTAGCAGATCTTCACATTGTTCGAGATGACTTTTCGTTTATTCGAAATATATCGCAGGAATTAATCGAGAAGAAATGTTGTAAACGATCGTATTTACGCGGTGCATTTTTAGCAGGTGGTTCGGTAAATAACCCAGAAACATCATCTTATCATTTAGAGATCTTTTCGTTATATAAGGAACATAATGATTCTATATGTGAACTGATGAACGGATTTGATTTAAATAGTAAGACGTTGGAAAGAAGAAAAGGGTACATTACGTATTTGAAAGAAGCTGAGAAAATTACAGAATTTTTAAATATTATAGGTGCTCATAATGCACTTTTAAGATTTGAAGATATTCGAATTGTTCGCGATATGCGTAATTCGGTAAATCGTTTAGTTAACTGCGAAACAGCTAATTTAAATAAAACAATTGGTGCAGCGCTAAGGCAAATTGAGAATATCCGCTATATTGATGAGACCGTTGGGCTTGATATTTTGCCAGATAAATTAAGAGAAATTGCACAGTTACGAAGAGATTATCAAGATGTAACATTGAAAGAGTTAGGTGAGATGGTATCCGGGGGGAAAATTAGTAAATCGGGTATTAATCATCGTTTGCGTAAAATCGATGGAATTGCAGAGAAATTACGCGCGGGGGAAACGGTAGCAAAAAAATAAGAGGTTAAAGGGGAAATGGAGCTGTGGTTCAAAAAGTGGTTAAAGTTGCATTAAAAAACGGCTTACAAGCACGTCCGGCTGCGTTGTTTGTACAAGAGGCAAATCGCTTTCATTCTGATATTTTCATTGAGAAAGATGGAAAGACAGTTAATGCAAAGAGCATAATGGGGATTATGAGCTTAGCAATTGGAACTGGTAGCATGATTACAATCACAACAGAAGGTTCAGATGCAGAAGAGGCTTTGGAAGCATTAGCTGCATATGTACAATAAAAGGCTATCGCGAATGTGCGATAGCTTTTTTTATTCTGCTATTTGTGAGCAGCTTGGCTGGTGTGGGGTAACGAATGATCGGTGGGGTATGTAGCTAGTTCGCGCTTGTCGGAAATTGTCGGTAAGTCGACAAGTTGTGTCGAAACGCCGATAAAATTAAAAAATCGCCGATATATTTGATTGGATACTGAGTGGGTTATGCGCTGCCCTTGTACATAATAAAAAAAGCGCCCTGTTGACAGGGCGCTTCCGCTTTTAAGTATTAACGACTTGTAAAGATCTTATCGATTAAGCCGTATTCTAGAGCTCTTTCTGCTGTCATGAAGTTGTCGCGGTCTGTGTCGCGTTGTAGAACTTCAAGTGGTTGACCTGTGCGGTCAGCAAGAATTTGGTTTAATTTTTCGCGTAAGAATAGGATGCGTTTTGCAGCGATTTCGATTTCAGTCGCTTGACCTTGTGCACCGCCAAGTGGTTGGTGAATCATTACTTCACTGTTAGGAAGAGCGAAACGTTTTCCTTTTTCACCTGCTGCAAGTAAGAATGCCCCCATAGATGCAGCCATACCGATACAGATTGTTGATACTTGTGGTTTAATAAACTGCATTGTATCGTAAATTGCCATACCAGCTGTGATAGAACCACCAGGGCTGTTGATATAGATGTGAATATCTTTTTCTGGATCTTGAGATTCCAAGAATAAAAGCTGGGAAACGATTGAGTTTGCTACGTTGTCATCAATTGCGCTACCAAGCATAATGATGCGGTCCTTTAATAGTCGAGAGTAAATATCGTAAGCGCGTTCTCCACGATTTGTTTGTTCAATTACTGTAGGAATTAAATTCATCTGTTATTTCCTCCTTTGAAAGCTTTATTAGTTTATAATACAATTATGGTCAATAAAGGTCAAACGAAACCACTTTAAATCAAAAAAATATGTAGTTGTATCATGATTTATTCGCTATGTTTTTAAAATTCCCTGCTTATGTATCTTCAACATCATAACCGAATTACATAAATTTAAACGTGATTAAAGGTGTGGAAAAGGCAAAAGAACGCCTTTTTACTGAAGCGTTCTTTCGGTATTTATTCTTTTAAAAGATAGGTTACTTTATTTAAAATTGTTTCGACTTGTTTCGCGTTTTTACTATACATTTCACTTGCTGATTTCGATTTTGTTTCTAAAGAAAATAGTTCAAGGTCAGCATGGCATTTTTTTAAAGATGCCAATAGTAAAGGTTTGTTTTGAGGAGAAGGCATTTGAAGTTTGTCATTATAAATGTCGATAGTAAGTTGTCCGTATGAGTCAACTTGACCGAGAAATACATTTTCAATGACAACGCCGAGTTTTTCTAATTCAGAATGTAACCAAGCGCGGTTATGTCCACTTGCTGAAAGAGGTTCATCTAATACATTTCCATCCATAATTACAGTTTGTGATTCTTTTTCGTTTGGCACTTTTAAGCTGATATCTTTTGCTGTAAGTGGTTGACGATCTTTCTTCAATAATACATTTAATTCCCCGCTCGGTTCTAGCACAGCAAATTCTACATCAGCTATGTTGAATGCACTTTTTCCTCTGAGAAGCTCGAGTAACTCGTCGCTTGTATACTTTTCTTTCTTTAAATTATCCTCAAGTACTTTACCATCCTTTATTAAAACGGTAGACTTCCCTTCAAAAAAATCTCTAGCTGTTTTGTTCTTTAAGGAAAGAATACCTGTGAAAAAAGGTACTACAGCGAAAATGAGTATCGCAAAGACGCCGTGGAAAAATTTTGAATCGAGCCCTGTAGATACTTGGGCAGCGATGTCACCGATTGTCATTCCGGCTATGTATTCAAAAAAGGAGAGCTGAGAGATTTGTCTTTTCCCTAACCATTTCGTAATAGCGAATAAAATGATTAATATGAATACAGAGCGAAGAATAACGAGTGTCCATTCGGGCAGGTGAGACATAGTCATTTCCTCCAGTCTACTTAAAACCCTTTATATTGAGGTTCTTCACGTTCTAATAATGAAACTCTATCCTTTAAATCAGCGATGACGCTGTCCATTTCTAACATACATTCGTGAAAGACGCGTTTTGTTTCTTCGTCTTCTGAATTTAACGAAAGGGAACTTAAGCTTGCTTGAGCCCCCCTTAAACTAGCGAGGCATGTTTTTACACTAGCGATAACAGTCATGAAAACACCTCTTATCCTTTCGGTTTAAATAGCAATGCTCCGATGAATCCAAAAATGATAGCAGCAGAAATACCAGCGCTTGTTACTTTAAACATACCGGTAATAACGCCGACAATTCCATGTTTTGCAGCTTCTTCCATAGCGCCGTGAACGAGGGCGTTACCGAAACTTGTAATTGGTACAGTTGCTCCTGCACCCGCAAAATCAATTAATGGTTCATATAGATTGAATCCATCTAATATAGCCCCAACAACAACGAGTGTTGCCATTGTATGGGCAGGAGTAAGTTTACCCACATCAAACATAAGTTGACCAATTACACATATAAGTCCACCAATAACAAAAGCCCAGAAAAAAATCATTGTGTTGCACCTCCAAATTCGATCGATACAGCATGAGCGATACATGGAATTGTTTCTTCTTGTTGGAATGTAAGTGGAGATAGTAAAGCACCTGTTGCAACAACTAGCATTTTTTTGAATTCTCCCTTTTTCATTCTATTTAATAAATGTCCGTACACGACTGTTGCAGAACATCCTGGACCACTTCCGCCAGCTATGACAGGTTGACCTTCTCTATAAATGATGATTCCGCAATCTTGGAATTGTTCGCTCTTTACTTTTGTACCGTGTTTATGTAGTAGGTCGTAAGCGATTTCGCGTCCTACATGTCCAAGGTCACCTGTTACGATTAAGTCGTAATAAGAGGCGTCGATTTGTCGTTCGCGTAAATGGGCTTCAATCGTATCGACAGCAGCTGGGGCCATCGCACCGCCCATATTAAACGGATCTGTTAAACCCATGTCAACAACTCGCCCAATTGTGGCGGAAGTTACTCTTGGACCATTTCCTGTATCACTTAAAATTGCTGCACCTGCACCGGTCACTGTCCACTGTGCAGTAGGGGGCTTTTGTCCACCATATTCAGTTGGGTAACGGAATTGTTTTTCCACGGCAGCGTTATGGCTTGATGCTCCAGTTAATAAATATTTTGCGCCTTTTGCATTTACAATACTTGCGCCGAGCGCTAATCCTTCCATAGAAGTAGAGCAAGCTCCAAATAATCCAAGATAAGGTGTTCCGAGTGTACGACATGCAAAGCTCGTTGGGGTTATTTGATTAATTAAATCTCCTGCGAGTACGAATTGAATATCGTCTTTTCGAAGTTTTGCTTTCTCTGTAGCACGGCTACAAGCTTCTTCAAATAAAATTTTGTGAGCCTTTTCGTAAGAATCTTGTCCAAGCCATAAATCTTCATGGAGGGTGTCGAAGTCTTCAGGGATATTACCTTTCGCTTCAAATGGTCCACCGACTACCCCGGTTGAGATAATGACTGGTTTGTTTTCAAATACCCATGTTCGGTGTCCTTGTAACATTTATAGCCCTCCCCATTGAACGAGAATCGTTTTAATAAGTGCGATGACGAAAGCAGAAAATACACCAAACAAAATAACAGAGCCAGCCAATTTAAACATGTTACCGCCAACACCTAGGACGAACCCTTCCGTTCGGTGTTCAATGCATGCTGCGATAACAGAATTACCAAAACCGGTAACTGGTACCGCTGTGCCTGCCCCAGCAAATTGTCCAAAACGATCGTATATACCGAATCCAGTTAGTAACATGGAAATGAAAATTAGAGTTGCTACTGTCGGATTCCCTGCTGAGCGCTCAGTGAAATCAAAATACGTGATGTAAAAAGTAGAAATAAGTTGCCCGATGAAGCAAATGAAACCACCAACGAAAAAAGCTTTTATACAATTTTTTAAGACAGGACGCTTCGGTTCTCGTTCTTGCGCGAATTTTTTATATTCCTGTTGTACAGGAGTTAAGTTTTTATCTTTACTAGACATGGCAATCCTTCCTTTTCTTTTAGAAAGCTTAAATATTAGATCCCATTTCTGATCGAATGAGTTTCAATTGTTCTTTAATGCCATCCTTACTTACTTTCTTGTTCTTAATTTTGTTTTCAAGTTCTTCTAGGAGCATAAAAATCTTTTTGTCTGTACTTACACGAATATCGAAAGTAGGATTTTCATCACTTAATTTCTTTTTTAATTTACTTCGTAAAGGCTTTAAACCAAATCTTTCATGATGTTCAGGTTTGACGGCTATGTAAAGATCTAAATTGGTATTAACTGCGGTAGCTTTTATAATGCCATCTATAGCTAGGGCTTTTTTCTTAGCGTCTTGCGATATAGATTGATTAAAGGATTCTGTACTCATTTTTGTTAACTTTGGGCCCTTTTTTTCATCTGTTCGCTTAGCTTCTTCTTTCTTTACTTTTTTATCTAACGGGCTATTATCGCATCCGGTAAGTGAACCGAATAGAAGAACAAATAACGCGGTTATGAGGCCGAGTTTTCGCATTATAATCATTCCATTTCTATTGCAGTATGTAATTTGAGAGAAAAAGGATGATTGCATATCATCCTTTTTCTCAAATTGTGTACCATTAGATGAAATGGCACTTTTGGTTATTGCTGTGTGTATTGTGGTTCTTCTTGCTGGACTTCTTCAACACGTGGATTTAAAGAATCAATAATTGTTTGTGTTTGCTGCGCAGCTGTTTGGAAAAGTTGCTTTGCTTGTTGGTTATCCGTATCAAGAGCGAATCCCTCTAAGCTAGCTTGTGCACTTTTTAATCCAGAAACAGTTTGCTTTAGTTTTGTAATTACAGTCATTGAATGAAGCCCCCTTTGGAATATCAATTCAAAGATTATAATTTGTGAATTGGGGTGAATTTATGATTGGAAAATTTAGGGGGAGGACATGTTTTATAGGCTCCTAGCTAAGGTATATAAAGGATTAAGGGGATATTTTTATTGATTTAGATGGATTTTATTGCTATTATTATGAGAAGAAAATAAGCAGGTCTTTACTTGTTATATTTCACTTCTATTAGAGGTTTTTCGCAAGCAATTAAATGTGGAAAAGCGGAATAGAAGAAGGCTTAAAACCTTGATAATAAACGGTTTATAAAATTTTATCATGCGCCCATAGCTCAGTCGGATAGAGCGGTGGTTTCCGGTACCACGTCTGTCGGGGGTTCGAATCCCTCTGGGCGCGTCAAAAAGTCCTAACTTACGTTTTGTAGGTTAGGACTTTTTTATTTCTCTCTTGTTATATCTGGTTATAAGAATTACTATTAGTATGTGGTAATAATTTTTACGCGTTATTATTTTCTTTCAATATTATTCATTTTTCGGTTGTAAGATGTAAATC
>NZ_JBFPJI010000307.1:0-3770 GCF_040838205.1 Bacillus sp. S4 | reverse complement strand
TAGTATTACCTATGAAAATTTATTTGGTGCTACCCTTAGTTGACAAATAGCTCAAAAAAAGAACCCAATTAAGAGGTTCTTTTTTTGATGTTGATTATTTTTGTTCTAAAATACGTTCAACCTCATCTATGCCTAATTTACTGGCTTTAGCAATCGTTTCAAGTGGTACACCGAGTTCATGCATACCTTTAATCATCTGTATTTTTCCTTGCTGAACCCCTTCTTGAATTCCTTCTTTTTTCCCCTCATTACGAGCATGAGCAAACTTTGCAGCCTCATCCATTAAGGCCTTTTCTCTTGCTTCATATGCTTGACGGAAAGAAGAATCTTGACTCATACGTTCCCACTTATTCATTGCTTTTTGTAAAATCGGATCTTGGTTCATGGCAATGTCCTCCAATGTTTGTGTGAGATACTCATCTTCATTCGCTGGTAATAATAATAACCAACGAACAAACGAGTCTTCCCAAGGATTAACTTTCTCTTCACGCCATTGCTGTAGTAACTTTGGAATCTCTACAATATGAACTTCTATATCGTCACTTAATAACTTTTGTTGTTGCTGATTCCAAAGGATTCCTGTTGTATGAAACGCTTCATATTCTGGAAACATCACAAAGTTTAACAAGTTTATGGTAATTGTTTTATGAAGTGAGCTATAAGGCATTCCTTTTTGCAATTGAGAGGTGTATAACCTTCCCCAATAATATAAGCTTCGTTTGATCATATCGTGATTGTTATTCAATTGTATTTCTACATTTACCTTTGTTCCTGTATTTAATGTAGCCGAAATATCTAAAATTGATAATTTATCTTCTTCATATTCTCGATGCAAATGTGGATCTTCTAATTGTAGGGCAACAATAGGTGATTCTAAAGAATCTTTTAATATGGCATTTAAAAAGGCAACTAAAATATCTTCATTCCCATTTGTGCCAAATAACTGCTTAAATGCAAAATCGATACGTAAATTTACTAATGAATTGGACATGGTTTTCCTCTTCCTGTTTCAGACTATATCTTTACCTTTATTGTACATAAAACTAAAGTCAATATGCAAACAATCCCCTATGACTTATATAGGGATATAAGTTTTTCTCTTAAAGGAATACATTTGGAACAGAGGGATTAAGTGAAAAGAAATAAAGGTACGCTCAAAAGATTTAATTTTCTGGAAATAAGAATTTACAAAAATATTTATTTGAATTAAAATACGAACTACAAAGATTCGACATTATACGACAAAATGATATTATTTTTCAGAATATTAAAACAACTAGAAGTGAGGTATCTATATGAATCTATTTCGAAAAAAATCTATTTCAGCATTATTAGCACAGTCAGAACAAAAAGGAGCATCTTTAAAAAAAGAACTCGGTGCATTTGATCTTACTATGCTCGGGGTCGGCGCTATCATCGGAACTGGGATTTTCGTTCTTACCGGTGTTGCCGCAGCAGAACACGCAGGACCCGCACTTGTTTTGTCGTTTATTTTATCCGGTTTAGCCTGTGTATTTGCAGCATTATGTTATTCTGAATTTGCATCAACTGTACCGGTATCCGGTAGTGCGTACACTTATAGCTATGCAACATTTGGAGAATTAATCGCTTGGATTTTAGGTTGGGATTTAATTTTAGAATATGGATTAGCTTCCTCAGCTGTTGCATCTGGTTGGTCAGGGTATTTACAAGGTCTATTAAGTGGATTTGGGATTACATTACCTACGGCTTTAACAAGCGCATATAATCCTGAAGCGGGAACATATATAGACTTACCAGCAATCTGTATCATCTTTCTAATGACGTTGTTATTAACAAGAGGAGCAAAAAAATCAGCGCGTTTTAATGCTATCATGGTAGCTATCAAACTTTTTGTTGTCTTACTATTTATCGGCGTTGGCGCTTTCTATGTAAAGCCTGAAAACTGGACACCCTTTATGCCGTTCGGCTTCTCTGGCGTAACAACTGGGGCTGCAACTGTATTCTTTGCTTACATCGGATTTGACGCTGTATCAACAGCTGCTGAAGAAGTCAAAAATCCACAGCGTGACATGCCAATCGGTATTATTGCTTCTTTAACAATTTGTACGATTCTATATATCGTTGTTTCATTAGTTTTAACTGGGATTGTACCTTACGATCAGTTAGGTGTGAAAAATCCTGTTGCATTTGCACTACAATACATTCAACAAGATTGGGTTGCTGGTTTCATTTCTTTAGGAGCGATTACTGGAATTACAACTGTATTACTTGTTATGTTATATGGACAAACACGATTATTTTATGCAATTAGCCGCGATGGCTTACTACCAAAAGCACTTTCTCGCGTAAATAAAAAAACAAAAACACCTGTTATCAATAGTTGGATTACTGCTACTATGGTTGCTTTCTTTGCTGGTTTTGTTCCTTTAAGTAAACTAGCAGAATTAACAAATATCGGTACATTATTCGCATTCATCGTTGTATCAATTGGAGTAATTATTTTACGTAAAAAACAACCAGAACTACCGCGTGCTTTTAAAGTGCCTTTGGTACCATGGATTCCTGCTTTAGCTGTTCTATTCTGTGGATACTTAGCATTACAACTCCCAGCAACAACATGGATCGGCTTTGCAATATGGCTTGTAATTGGACTTGTTGTCTACTTCAGTTACGGTTACAAAAATAGTACACTACAAAAGGAACAAAAAGAAGACGTAGCATAATGAAAAAGCTGTTGTCCCATTAGGACAGCAGCTTTTTTCCGTTCTGGTGCAAAGTATTGTACCATCAAACATTTCAATAATCTCATTGAACAAGACCATCGTCATTTAAATTGTCTGGGTTTCAAAACCTTCGCTATGCTGCTCGCACTACTATTTTTTATTCCAATAATTCCTTATGTTTACGATACTTCTCTTCCATTAATTGGCTGAACTGGTCGGTTATTCGTTGGGAATAATTTATGAAACGTTTCAATTTGTTTTTTGGACATCTCTATTGTCTGTTTCATCACAATCCACTGGACATTTTCTGTACAAGGAGGTGTTGTCAAAGAACCCATGTAATGGAATGACGAATGATCTGAAGGAAGAAGCTGTTTTATATCAATGGTATGCTGCACATCACCCTGTGAATTTTTGCTGTTCGGGAGATTTCCCCACATTTCTGCAAAACCTTCGTTTTTTTGTCCTTCTTTTATCATAATACCAACTACTGCTAACTGACCTTGATCATTTTGATGGACCAGATGTAGTTCCATATCTGCATGTTTTCCTTCAAATTGATGTTCACTTGGTGTATGGAAATGGAATTGTTTTAATGTGTAACGACTTTCTCCCAGCATGAGATAATCATCAGAACTATTTGCTTTCCCCTCAATACTATGCCCATTATTTTTAATAGAAAATGATATTGGTTGATAATTTATTTGCAAATGATTAGCATCCTCAACTGTTGATTTTATTTGTTCCGTTTTGATATCTATCGGAGATTGTTCTTGCCCATTTAAACACATTTTGTATTCTGGTTTCAATTCTCCCCAGTGCTCTGGACCAGTAGTCCCTTCATATGACCATTGCGTATTTTTCTCCGTAGATTTTTCTTGTGTAGCTGTATCCTTGTTTGACTGTTCTTGTTTTGCTGTGTTACACCCGATCAACACTGCACTCATTGTCAATATAAGGGGAGTTTTATAAAGAAACTTTAAACCTTTCATACTGTTTCCTCCTAAGATGATAAAATATTGTATTTAAAGAATATTTCGTGTAACTAAAGGTTCTGTTACAAAT
>NZ_JBFPJI010000306.1:0-3776 GCF_040838205.1 Bacillus sp. S4 | reverse complement strand
TTCAAGCATACGATGCCGAAGGCAATGCGTACAAGTATGAAGTAAAAGAACAACCAGTGGATGGATACAAATCCGAAGTAAAAGGTTATGACATCACAAATACAAAAGTAGCGCAAACAACAGTAGAAGGAACAAAGACGTGGAAAGATGGCAATGCGACAGATCGTCCGAAAACAATCAAAGTAGATTTACTACAAAACGGTCAGGTCATCAATACACAAGAAGTAAGTGAAGCAACAGGTTGGAAATATGGATTCAAAGACTTAGCGGCATATGATGCCGAAGGCAATGCGTACAAGTATGAAGTAAAAGAACAACCGGTGGATGGATATAAATCCGAAGTTCACGGTTATGACATTACGAATACAAAAGTAGCACAGACAACAGTAGAAGGAACGAAAACGTGGAAAGATGGCAATGCGACAGATCGTCCGAAAACAATCAAAGTGGATTTACTACAAAACGGTCAGGTCATCAATACACAAGAAGTAAGTGAAGCAACAGGTTGGAAATATGGATTCAAAGACTTAGCGGCATATGATGCCGAAGGCAATGCGTACAAGTATGAAGTAAAAGAACAACCAGTGGATGGATATAAATCCGAAGTAAAAGGTTATGATATTACGAATACAAAAATCAAAGAAGATCCAAAAGATCCGAGCATAGATCCAAAAGATCCGAGCGTAGATCCAAAAGACCCGAGCACAGACCCAAAAGATCCAAGCACAGATTCCAAAGTTCCACCTACTAAAGAAAATAATAAGACATCAGTATGGCTTCCTAAAACAGGTGGAACATCAATGGAGATGATTTCATATATTGTAGGAATGTTGTTGATGGCTTTAGGTGGATTCGTATTTGTTCGTCAACGAATGAGATAAAAAGACTGGTTATGCTATAAAAAATCAAAAGGCCGTAAAGCGCTTTGTGTAAAACGCTTTGCGGCCTTTTCTTATTTTAAACTCTTTTGTTATAACAGGTTTTGCGATATGGGAAAGTGTATGAAAGACTTTAGTCTAACTTTTAGGTTTGGAATGAAATTACCGTTTTTTTCACAGAAAACTACTGGTTTGTAAACTAATACTTCATGGTTCTAGGATGTACCTAAAAAGATGAATAAGAGTTTTCTTTCTCGAGAGTAGATATAGGAAGGTTTATATTAACTGTTGTTCCTTTTCCTACTTCACTTTCAATAAGTATCTTTCCTTGGTGCTTTTCAATAATTTTATAACAAATCATTAATCCTAAACCGATACCATTTTCTTTGATACTATAAAATGGTTCTCCTAGATAAGGTAAACGTTCTTTTTCAATTCCACACCCGTAATCGGTAAATTGAATGTTTACCTGTTTTTTATCAGGTGCATATTCGATTTGAATCAAGATTTCCCCTCCCATTGGTGTTGCTTCAATCGCATTTTTTAAGACATTTATAAAAGCTTGCTTTAATTGATTTCCTTCACAAAGTATGAATGAAGTATCAGATGTAAACTCAGTTGTAATTTGTATGCAATTCATTATCGCTTGAGGTTCAAGTAACATTACAATTTGCTTCATTAATACATTCAGGTCATTAGTTTTAATTTCTAATGCTTCAGGTTTTGCTAATGTCATAAATTCATTAGTAATACTATCTATACGTTCAATCTCTGATAACACTATATCTATATAATGCTCAGTGTTCTTATTTTCCATTGGTTTTAATAACTGCATGAATCCTTTCATTGCTGTTAAAGGGTTTTTAATTTCATGGGCAATTGCAGTGGATAATTGACCTACTACAGCAAGTTTCTCTGATTTTCGTAATAATTCCTCTGTTTTTAGCCTTTCGGTGATGTCTCGAGAGATACTCAAGAAAACTTTTTTTCCATTCAAGTTAAACACACGAACAGAAAATTCAATTGTCATGGTCTTTCCTTTAGGAAAAACAAATTCATCTTGTAATGTGAAAGCAGTTTGCCCTTCTCTAATTTTTTCTATGATTCCTTGGACCATTGGAGAATCTGGCGGAACGTCACTAGGAAATGGCATCGAAAGAAGCTCTTCTCTACTATATCCAAACCTTTTACACGCAACAGGATTTACTTCGACAAAGCGAGTTGGAAATTGATCCTCATTCAGCTCCACTACATATACTGCATCAGTTGCTTGTTCGATGAGTGCACGGTATTTCATTTCACTGTCACTTAATTGCTGGTGTAATTGATACAGCTCTCTTTCTGCTTGTTTCCTTTCAGAAATGTCTCTACAAATTCCTGATAAAGCAATTACATTGCCCCTTAAATCTAAAATGGGTGAAATTGTCAAGCTTACATCAATGAGCGTGTTGTCTTTTCGTTGTCTAACTGTTTCTACTCTATTTATAACAAGGTCTTTTGTATTAATATTTTTAATGTTTTTGATAGTTTCTAAGGTTTGATTCATTAAAAAATCAGGTACGCAAGGTAATTTTTTTCCAAAGCTTTCTTTTTCTGACCAACCAAATATCTTCTCATAAGCTTTATTCGCTTGTATCATATGTCCATCTAAATCAAATATAGTGATAGCATCTACGTTATGATTTACAAATGACTCCAGACGTTCTTTCGTCACCTTTAGTTCATCTTCCGCATTTTTTCTTTTCGTTATATCAACCGTAGAACCAACCACCTCAACCACTGTTCCCTCTCTTTTAACAGGCCTAAGAGAGAAAAGGATAATAGTCTCATCAGTTGGCCATGGCAGTTCGAAATTGACTTCTTCACCATCCCATGCCTCTTGATAATATTTTAGTAGTCGAGGAAGTAAATGAAATGGAACAATGGAAGAATCTATGGTCAGTAAACTTTTTCCTACCACTTGTTCGGAGTGAAACCCATGGTGATAAAATAACTGCCCATCACATAAAGTGTGGATAAAATCCCCATTTTCTTTTTTAAATTTAAAAATACCTCCTTGCAATTCATGTACGGTATCCCTTAATACTTGCTTTGATTCTAGTAAAGTTTCATTCGCTTTAGCTAGGTCTTGTGTTAAGTTATATAAATTTTGATAGGATTCCATAAGAAAAACACCAATTAAGAGTCCGCAAGATATAAATAATGTACCTTGGATGTCAAGAAGTATAAGTGAGATAGAAGGAAAAAAGAATCCAAATACCCAATGAATTATGGCTAGATAAACAGCTAGATAAAGAAAGACGCTTTTAAAGGGATGGGTATTTTTGAGATATGTTTTGAATATAGTATATATAGTAGCAATTCCTAAAGCAGCTATCAAAGCTGGTCCCCAATCACCACCAAGGTAGAAAATACGCATAAATAAAATAAAAATTAATGTAATCCAGCCAGCTGTACGACCAAAATAAATAAACGAAATAATAAGAGGAACGGCTCGCAAGTCATAAAACAATCCCATGTGCTTAAAATTAAAAATCATCAAAATAGCAGCTATGATACCTGCATATGTGCCCCAAAATAAATGGATAAATTTATAATCCATTTTCCTTATAAATACTTGAATAAAAATAGCTGAACTAGCTAGGAAAGAAAAAATAGATAGATTAATGAAGAATCCTGTGAACAGCATGCCATATTCCCTCCTTTTTACACGTATTCGACAAAAAGTATAAAAATCCTACAATTTGCATCGTAATTAGTCTTATTATTCTAAAAGATAAGACTGTTTTTGGAGGAGAGATATGAGTAGTGATGAAAATTTAGCTCCTTTTTACCGGGATTTTCAATTGGGTGTGTTGGAAAACAATTTTTATATAATTTTCAGCACAAAAAATTTTC
>NZ_JBFPJI010000305.1:0-3794 GCF_040838205.1 Bacillus sp. S4 | reverse complement strand
CTTTAATACTATCTAATACCTCAGCTTTTGATTTACTTCCATTTCTCAAATCTCTTACAGAAGCATCATAGTAATCAAATCGTCTTAACATATCCTGTTCAATGTCTAATAAATATTGTGCATAATCTTCATCTAAAACTCGAACCTTTTGAACATCTTTACTTTCTTCTTTCGAATTGGTTGATTTTTCTTTCGTTTCAGAAGCCTTAGATTTACTTGTTTCTTCTGTCTTTTCTTCTTTACTTGCCGAATCTTTTACTGTAACACAACCACTTAATAATATGGCAACTGGAACTGCAACCCCTATTAGTTTCTTCACTTTCATACCTCACACCTCATACCCCTTTGAGTAATATATTCTTAGTTGGTTTTACTAGCGATACTCTTTGCTGCTTCTTCAAACAGTTTTGAACCTTCTTGTGCTTTCGATACGGATTGATGCATTTTACTCTCGTCTTCTTGGTCTAATGCATCAAAGAGAAGTTGGAAACAATCCGCATACAGTTCCATTGACTGCTTTATCTTCGCCTGTTCTCCCTGTAACTCAGGAGGTGCTTGTAGATTCTTCAGTTTCGTTGTGGTTGCCTTTGCTCCCCCTAAACTCAGTTGTACTTCACTTTTCTTTTGTTTGTATGACTTTACGTCTGAACCTGCTATTCCTTCAATTAATTTCATTGTATCTTCAATTTGAGTAGCACTGTTTATGATATCTGACTTGTACCTTTCAACATCTGAACCAGTTACCTTACCAGTTGAAGAACTAGAAGAAGAACTTGGTTGACTACTTGATGAACTACTGTTTGTATCCTCACCTTTCGCTACAGATAAGCTATCCTCTTTCTTGCTATCAGTTGACTTACTCTCTTTCTCTACCTTTTGCGTTTCTTCTTTCTTTGGTTCAGCTTTCTTACCATCAGTTTCAATTGTAATACAACTACTCAATAACATAACTGGTAACGCTAAACTTACTAATTTCTTTGCTTTCATGCCCCTCATACCCCTTTATTTGTAAAATCCAGTGCAAACAAGTTAATATACTAAACTAATAAATTTTCCCCGAATAATTTATTAGAAACTATTATCCATAGATTGCCTGTATATTCACAATTTTTCTATATATATATCATTTTACAAAAAATCACAAATATGGTCAAAGGTATTTATGCAGTTTTTTAAGAGTAATTTACTAGATGGGGTCACCATATTAGATCCTTGCGTTGGGTTTTCCACCTCTTTTAGGTTTAGAATCATTATAGCAATGTAAATTTTGTATTATTATTTTTCTAACAAACAAATTGATTAAAAACTATACATTTTATTCATTTCTTTAAGTCTATTAAGATATCAAAAATACCTGTCTTTTAATATAAAACAAGTGTTTTTCTATATTTAAGCACTACTATTGAATGTAGGAATCTTTACCGCAATACTTACAGCATAAACAAAAAAGCCGCATTTGCGGCTCATAAACTTATAGGACTAACACATGCGTTCATTGAATTACTTACCGTTTAATCGCATCAACAATTAACGATGGAAAGCCAAGTTTGTTTCCTTGATTTCTAGAATCATATCTTTTTGAACGGAAGATAACACCATCGTCCGCATCCCATTCGATTGCCACAAGTACGTTTTTGGCATAACACACCTGCTATCTGTAAACTTATCAACTTTTTCTTGTTAAATATATAGTAAAAAAAGAGCCAATCTCCTATACGATAGAAGATTAGCTCTTTCCTTTATTTATTCACCTATTTCAGAAAATCGTTTAATACGTTCACCGATTTCATTACGAACACGTTGAAATTCAGACCACTCTTTTCCTGCCGGATCATCAAATCCCCAATGAACACGATGAACGTGCGGAGGTGTAGAAGGACAGACAGAATCTGCGTGGCTACAAAGAGTAACGACTAAATCAGCATTATTTAAAATGTTTGAATCAATCATATCTGATGTTTGATTTGTTATGTCGATATTTACTTCTTTCATCGCTTTAATAGCATTTGGATTTACTCCGTGTGCTTCAATGCCTGCAGAATAGACATTCCACTTATCTCCTAAGTATTGTTTGCCAAAGGCTTCTGCCATTTGACTTCGGCATGAATTTCCTGTACATAAAAAATAGATTGTTTTTTTGTTTTCCATGTTGTTTTCCGCCTTTGTTTTTAAATTAGACTGGTTGATCATTAAAATATTTACGTTTAAACCAAAAAGCAACGTTTACAAGTGCAATCATTACAGGTACTTCAACTAACGGTCCGATAACAGCTGCAAATGCTGCGCCTGAGTGAATACCAAACACACCAACTGCTACAGCAATTGCTAACTCAAAGTTGTTGCTACCTGCTGTAAATGCTAACGTTGTAGTCACCGAATAATTTGCACCAATTTTTCTTCCCATAAAGAAAGAAACAAAGAACATCACAATAAAATAGATTAATAACGGAATCGCTATTCTTACTACATCAAATGGTACGCTAACAATCATTTCTCCTTTTAAAGAGAACATGATGATAATCGTAAATAGTAATGCAATTAATGTAAGTGGACTAATCTTAGATATAAACACCTTTTCATACCACTGTCTTCCTTTTAGTTTCACTAATACAAATCGTGTTAACATACCGGCTATAAAAGGAATTCCCAAATAGATAAATACTGATTTCGCTACTTCTACCATTGTAATATCTACAATAGCCCCTTCAATTCCTAACCACTCTGGGATTACTGTTACAAACACGTATGCATAAACTGAGAAGAATAACATTTGGAATACTGAATTAAAAGCAACTAAACCTGCTGCATATTCTTTATCACCATCAGCTAGATCGTTCCACACAATTACCATTGCAATACAACGTGCTAAACCAATCATAATGAGCCCGACCATGTATTCTGGCTTATCAGGAAGAAAAATAATTGCTAAAGCAAACATAAGTACAGGTCCAATAATCCAGTTTTGTACTAAAGATAGAACCAACACTTTTACATCTTTAAATACCCGGCCCATTTCCTCGTAACGAACCTTCGCTAGCGGTGGATACATCATTAAAATCAAACCAACAGCAAGCGGGATAGACGTCGTTCCAACTTGTAATGTATTAAGTCCGTCTACTACACTAGGAAACACAAATCCTAAACCAATTCCAACAGCCATAGCTAGAAAAATCCATAATGTTAAATATCGATCTAGAAAAGATAAACGTTTCATTTTATTTTCCATCTCCTATTAACAACAAGAATTTTTATCTACTACGTTAGAAGTCGTGCAACAAGATGGATCTTCAATTTTATGAACATCACTATCTGCTTTTGTATAAAAGAACTCCCACTCGTTACCATCAGGATCCGTTACCCAAAACTTATCTTGAACCGCATAACAACAAGTAGTATCCATCTCATCACGTGCAAAGAAACCTTCTTTTTCTAATCTTTCTTTATGAAATGTAATTTCTTCAGCTGTCTCTACTTGGAAACCAAAATGATTTACCTGATTTCCCTTCACTTCATCTCGTACATTCAGTGTAAAATTAAGCCCTGGGTTTTCTAATAAAAATTTTGCATAATCCATTTTCACCTTAACTGGTGACACACCAAATACCTTTTCATAAAATTCAATAGACTTCTCTAAATCAGTAACATTTATACCAACATGAACATATCTCATAACTTATTCCTCCTCTTAAAATAATATTAATCAATTTTTTTTGATTAATAGGGCAAAATTTTAACAACAGCTCCCTTTTCCTGTTTTTCTAAAGATACAGCATAATTCTTCTGATAATAAATTA
>NZ_JBFPJI010000304.1:0-3797 GCF_040838205.1 Bacillus sp. S4 | reverse complement strand
GTTTAAAAGATTGTTAGATTAATATTAAAGGAGAGAAGGAATAATAAATGGGAGACACCTCTTCATTAATAACCGTCTTTTTATGCGTGGCCTTACTAATTTTTTGGCGCCGTTATCGATCTATGTATAAGCCGATTAAGGGTACGGGAAAACGTATTTTGTGGCCATTAATATTTTTAACACCGGGGATAATATGGTTTTTTGGACCCGTACATCCAGCACTATTACAAGTAGTTATAGCAGTATTTATTGGAATTCTTTTTGCCGTACCACTTATAGTTTTAACAAATTATGAGCGAAGAGATGATGGGAATATTTATACGAAAAAAAGTGCAGCCTTTTTAATTACTTTTATTGCACTTGTCGTTTTAAGATATGGTTCAAGACAATATATTGTTGATTTAGATCAACAAACAATAGGTTTATTATTTTACGTAGTTGCAGTATCGTATATTATTCCGTGGAGAATTGCTTGTTATATAAAATTCAGGAAAGTTTTGCGAGAAAATAATAACCATGCTATATGAAAACTTCTCATTTGAGAAGTTTTTTATTTTTATATGCAAGCAAAATAATTTATTGAAGTTCACGCTACCATACAATATGATAAATATAAAAAAATTGAGGGGAAGTAGGGGATATAAAAGTGCGTACAATTCTACTATTTTTACATAACATGCCCATTGATGAAATAGAAAGTATGAGAGAAAAGTATGATCCTTTATTTGGATTAATTCCTCCTCATATAACAATTGTATTCCCGTTTGAAAGTTCCGTTTCGAATGATGATCTGAAATTACATATTTTGAATGTGTCCAAAGGGATTCATACGATTGAAATTGAGTTTGCTAGCCGGATAAGCAGCGAGGGAGATTATTTATTTTTGGAAGTAGAAAGAGGGAAAGAAAAAATAGAAGAATTGCACGATAGATTGTATACAGGTCCTTTACTACAATTTTTGAGAACGGATATTCCATACATACCACATGTAACAGTTGGGAGAAAAGGTAGCGCGGAGTTAGCAACTGAAATAGCGAAGGGGATTCCTAGTTTTCATGAGAAGTTGGACTGTGTAATTAATAGAATTAGTGTGGAACGAATTGGTGAGAATGGAGAGTCAATTATTGAATTTGAAGTACCATTGCAAAAAAGCTGACAAAAGTCAGCTTTTTTATTTCGTACCATGAAGTAAAGCACCAATCGCACCACTATAACCGCCGTCTTGTAAAAAGATTGGTATTTTATTTTGATATTCTGTATAGCTACTTATAATATTTTGAAGATGTACGTTATTACATAGAGTAGAACCGATGTAAATGATATGGTCAATATTTTTCGCTTCGGCGAATTGAAGGCTTAATGCTGTGACGACTTCACCGACAAGTCCTTGAACGGTAGCTAGTATATCTGAACTACTATAATTTGAATCTGTAATGGTCGCTTTTCCGAAATTGCTAGCAGTTAAGTTATTATCAATAGGGGAGAGAATCCCACCATAAATATCTCCAACTGTAATATCTAGACTTTTTCTGGAGCCTATATTCGTAAGCGGAATCACATCTTCAAAATGATCTATATTTGTTAATAGTTTTGAAAGACCCATAATAGTACCACCGCCAACGCCAGTTCCCCCAGCGCGAACGTATTGCTTGTCGTGAACATAGTGAATGGAAGTACCTGTACCGATATTTGTTAATACAAAGTTGTTTATAGCACGTTTTTCTTCTTTTAGTATGTAGCGTACGCCTGCTAAAGTAGCTTCAAACTCGTTTAATTCTACTATTTTATATGAACCTGAAAGTAGTTGTTCTAACTGTTTAGCTTTACCACCTGTAATGCATAATTGTGTAATTGAATTATTATTATGAAGCCATTCTTTAATTCTTTTTTGTTCATATGAATAAAATTTTTCAAAAACTAATTTGTTCATTTCGTTAAAGTAAGCAATTTTTGTTAATGTTCCCCCAGCATCAATACCAACAACATTCCGCATTTTTCTACTCCTTACTATGTAATCTGTTTAATCAGCTTGATATATTAATAGCTTTTCAATGGTAACGATTGATTGACCGTTTACAGAGGCAATTCCTTTCCCAAGAATAAAACCTCGTCTGTTACGTGTTAATTCATAATGTAAGTCAAGTTTATCACCGGGATACGCATTTTCATGAAATTCCACCCCATCTAAAGAGGAGAGGAAACCAAGTCCTTCAGATTCACCTGTACTTACAAAAGCACTAAGTTGAGCGAGTGCTTCTACAATTAGCATATGAGGCATATAGTTTTGATTGTTATTAATAAACCACTCATTATTTGTGATCAGTTTGTATCCTGTAGCTGATTGAGATTCTTTAACGTTTGTAATTTTATCGATCATTAAAAATGGATAGCGATGGGGAAGAGTATCTTTAATATTCACATCGTACCTCCAGGAATAATAATACCCCTGCTAAAGTTAAGCAGGGGAGTTATTATTAATTTTTAACTAATTCTTCTATTTTTTCAATAGAGAAAATACCGCTATTTTTAATGTTTTCAACTGCTTCTTGTAATACTACTTTATCTTGAACAAGTGCAATACGTACAAAGCCTTCGCCGTGAGGACCAAATGCATGGCCTGGTGTGACAACGACATTTGCACGATCCATAAGTGCATAAGCGAACTCTAGAGAAGTCCATCCTTTCGGAATTTCAGCCCAAACGAACATACTTCCAGCTGGTTTATCGACATTCCAACCGAATTTGCGGAATCCGTCCACTAAAGTATCTCTACGTTCTTGGTAAACGCTTCGGTTTTTCTCGCAAAACGCAGCGCCGTGTCGTAATGCAGCGGATGCAGCTTTTTGAATTGGTAAAAACACACCGTAATCTGTATTAGACTTAAATTGCGTAAGCGCGCCGACAATTTCTTCGTTACCAATCATATAACCAATACGGCTACCCGCTAAACTATAACTTTTAGATAAAGAATTAATTTCAACGCCAACTTCTTTTGCACCAGGTACAGATAAGAAGCTAATTGGCTTTTGGCCATCAAAATAAAATTCAGCATAAGCAAAATCATGGACAACGATAATATTATGTTTTTTCGCGAATGCGATTACCTCTTTAAAGAAATCTTCATGAGCCATTGCTGGAACTGGATTCCCTGGGAAGTTCAAAATCATCATCTTCGCTTTATCGGCAATTTCTTCAGGGATAACTTCTAAGTTAGGTAAGAAATCATTTTCTTTCTTTAATGGCATGTAGTAAGATGTTGCACCGGCCATTTGAATTCCTGTTTCATAAGCTGTATATCCTGGATCAGGAACTAGTATTATATCTCCCGGATTTGCAAAAACCATAGGTAAATGAACGAGCCCGTCTTGTGAACCCATTAATAATAAAACTTCTTTTTCAGCATTTAATATAACATTATGAGTGTTGTTGTAATATTCAGTTACAGCTTCGTGAAATTCTTGAATACCAGATAACGTATATCCGTAACTTTCTTTTGCACTTGCTGTATGTACCATTGCTTCTCTTACGAAATCAGCAGGAGGCATATCGGGATTCCCGATACTTAAATCAATCATTTTATGACCTGCTGCAATTTTCTCTTTTTTATAGGCCCCTAATTCACTAAATATAGAAGATTGGAATGCTTTCATTCTAGTTGCTAACGTGTAAGTCATCAAAACCCCTCCTAAAAACAGTGTTTTCTTTCTGCGTTTTTAATTATTCTGAAAACACATGTTTACATTTTATCATTTTTTTATGAAAATTAAAACGATTGACAAATTTAGAGGGAGGATAAT
>NZ_JBFPJI010000303.1:0-3827 GCF_040838205.1 Bacillus sp. S4 | reverse complement strand
ATATAAAAGGGGATAAGGAATATGAACATATTAGAAAAAATTAAAGAAAACGTTTCAAAAGTTATTGTAGGAAAGGAAGGAGTAATTGATTTAGCGATGATTGCATTAGTTGCAAATGGACATGTTTTATTAGAAGACGTACCAGGAACGGGGAAAACAACATTAGCCAAAACTCTTGCGAAAAGTATTGATGGGGCTTTTCAGCGTATTCAATTTACATCGGATACGTTGCCGGGTGATGTAGTAGGATTAGAATACTTTGATATGAAAGAAAGTGATTTTAAAACGAGAAAAGGACCTATTTTTGCAAATCTAGTTTTAGTAGATGAAATTAACAGGGCTGTCCCGCGAACACAATCAGCGTTGTTAGAGGTAATGGAGGAGCGTACCGTAACAATTTCGGGCGTAACGCATGTATTACCAATGCTATTTATTGTATTAGCAACGCAAAATCCATTAGAATCGGCAGGAACTTTTACGCTTCCAGATGCGCAGCTAGATCGCTTTCTATTAACCATTCGGCAAGGGTATCCAGATCGTATATATGAAAAAGAAATGCTAAAACGATTTAAAGAAAATAATCCATTTAACGATTTACAAAGTGTTGTAACTCTTTCTGACATATTAGAGTTGCAAGAGCAATCTAAAAGAATCCATATACACGATGAGGTGGAAGAATACTTGCTTGATATTGTAGAAGCAACGCGAAATCATGATTTGATAGAAATCGGGGTTAGTCCTCGTGGCTCTTTAGCTTTTATGAGAGCGGCGCAAGCAAGGGCATTATTAAAGGAGCGGGAATATGTAACTCCTGATGATTTGAAAGCCTTGGCAACTCCGGTTTGTGCTCATCGATTAACGTTAACAATTGAAGGGGATATGAAAACAACTAAAGTAGATGTACTGCAAGGAATTTTAGAAAAAATTGCAGTGCCGGTAGAAAGCGTATGAATGAGATTATAAAAAGGAAAAATCCGTTGCTGGAACCTCTCTTTATAGGGGGAATCGGCGTTATTTTTCTTATTCTCTTTGTTTTTACAAATCAACTTTTTATTGTGGTCCTCTTTTTGTTTTATTTGTTGTTAGCTGGATTTTTACATTTGTATATGAAAGTAGTCATGAGAGTGAAATGGGATATCTCGCAAAATCAAAAGAGACTATTTATGAATGAAAGAGGAGAGTGTGTAGTGCAAATTATAAATGAAGCACGTTTTCCAATCTTTAAAGCAACTCTTCAATTTCGTTCGGATGAACAAATAGAGTGGGAAACGGATCAGAAGATGCAGCGTTCGCATCACTCTTATCAAATTCCTCTCCAATTAGAAGGAAGAGATATGATAACAATTATGTTAGAGGGGAGTGCAAATGAAAGAGGAAGACAAGGGTGGCAAGCAGCAGAACTCATAATATCAGATCCATTCGGCCTTTTAACGTATTACTTGCCTATTGAACACAAGGAACTCCCTGAATTTCATATTCTTCCGCAAATGTTGAAAGTGATGATACCCGAAATAACAACGTGGAAGCATGGATTTCGCAGAGCGGCTGTTTCTCCGTTATATGATGAAACGAAAATAGTAGGTGTGAAAGAATATGAAGGGGAATCATTTCGCTCTATTCATTGGGGGGCGACTGCGAAAACTGGGGTCATTAGTGCGAAAAAATATGAATATACACAAGGCGATCGATATGCACTTTATGTAAATGTAGTAGGGAAAACGGGATATACGCTTCGTACAGATATGGAATATTTAATTCAAGTCGCTGCTGGGGTATGTCGGGAGTTAATCTCGCAAGACTGCTCGTTCGAACTATGGATAAATGGCGTACGGGAACAAGGCGTCATTCACTTAAAAGGTGGAAAGCACCGAAAACAACTTTATAAAGCAATGGATTTGTTATCTTCGTTAACAGAAAAAGATATACCATTGAATGCACATTTCTTTTATCAAACAGGATTTCGCAGACAAGAAGCAGGGGGGATTCCATTAATTATTGGATATCCACCGGAAAAACAAAAAGGGTGGATACAAATTGTGAAGTAAAGGGAGGAACGGTGAATAAATTGAAATGGGGATCGCGTGTTATATTTTGTTTTCTAGCCATTAGCGCTTGTTTTGTATTGGCGATTGGAATAACGAAAGGTGCATTTTTTGCAAAAGAGAAGGTGGTAGATTTTTTTTATCAGGAGGGAGAAGCTGATGTATCTAGTGAAGAGACGATACGGAAAAGCAAGGAAAGCTTAGAAGGAAGCAGAAGAGGAGAAGCTCGGGAGCCTGGGGATGATTCAGGAGGGGCATTAGGTGAAATTGAAAATCCGCCTGATTCTGATGAAGAGGGATATTTTAAGGAGGGAAAGTTTGAAAGATTTTCCCAAGATAGAAAGGGACAAAATGACGATGCAGGGTTTATAGGGGTTAGCATTGAAAATATATTTATACAAATTGGCATCCTATTCTTAGTGATGGTAATCATAATTTTTATCTTTCGCCGTATGCGGAATAAGAAGCAGACAATTCATCATATACATTTGAAACAAAAAGAAGTACGAAAAATTGGGGAAGATGCAGAACAAGAAGAACGAGATAGCTTAATACTGCCAGCGGAAGAAGTAAGAGCAATGCTAATAAAATGGGAGCTAACATTATCAAAGTTTGAAAAGAGAAGGTTACAAGAGACGGTTCAACAATGGTTTTCCCGTATTCATAAGAACAGTGATATTATTCCAATTTATGAGAAAGTTAGATATGGAGAAGGAACTGCCTCAAATGAGGAGTTACAGATGATGCGGAAATGGATACATGAAAATGTAAAGAAAAGTTTATAGTGAAAAAAGAGATAGAAGGAAAAAGTTTGTTACTAGCGGAAGTATTACGTTATTGTTTCATCCAAACTGAGGGGAGAATGTGGATATATAATGACTGATAAAAAACTGTATTTTTTATCAGCTGGCCGCTGCCATGTTAGATCACTCTTCGGTTAATAGTATGCCTACTCCAGGTAAACTTCTGAATTTGCCTGTATGGAGCTATCTTTTGAAAACAACAGAAGGCCCTATTTTGATAGACACAGGAATGCCAGAAAGTGTAGTAGATAATGAAGATATTTTTAAGGGAACGTTTGTTGAAGGTCAGATTCTTCCAAAAAATGAAACCGGATGATAGAATTGTAAACATTTTAAAACGAGTGGGCTATGCACCAGAAGATCTTCTCTGTGCTATTAGCTCTCATTTGCATTTTGACCATTTGGTAGGAAGAAAAATAATATAACTCCCCATCGCCATCAGGTTAAGAAATTCATTGTTCTCCAAAACGACAAAAGTACACTGAATTCTCATAAACAAACAACTGTGGTGAGATAAAATTTTTGTTTTGGGGGTACTTCAAAATCTTAGCTTGATGGGCATGGGGCGGTACCCCTATTAGCTTGATAGCGATGGGGTCCTACCAACATGCCCATCAACTTAAGAATTTTTTTAACACCGCAAAACAAAAAAGTTGTACATTTTCACATGAAGATGTCAATTTTCTCGTTTTGGAGGTATTTGTATTTCTTAGCTTGATAGCGATGGGTCTGTACCCCTTAATGCTCCTTCACTACACTTCCGTTTCGTTCTGTCCGCTTAACCATTGACATTCTAGTTTGTTAACTCTTCTTTCTTTTTATTGATCATAACAAATAAATAAAAAAAGAAAGAAGAATCTTGATGATCCCTCCCCCTTTTAAATGTTAGTTTACATTCATTTTCTTTAATTTATTGGTTTTATCGCACTTTACTGATTTTATCTAAAATCACTAACGAAAATATACATTCAAAACACTATAA
>NZ_JBFPJI010000302.1:0-3836 GCF_040838205.1 Bacillus sp. S4 | reverse complement strand
ATATACGTCTTAATGCAAAATATATATTGCATTTATCCTGTATATAATTTAATATATAGAATATAAGATGCGAATTATAAAGATTATCTTTACAAACGGGGTGTATTTAATGTCAGTAAGCAAAATAAAAATTGCAAGAACAGAAAAGGGGCTAACTCAACAAGAATTAGCTGCGCTTGTAAATGTTACTCGACAAACCATTGGTCTTATTGAACTTAATAAATATAATCCATCTTTAAAGCTTTGCATTGATATAGCTAAATCACTCGATAAAACTTTAGATGAATTATTTTGGGAGGAAGAATAGAATGGAAAAACTAAAAAATTGGTTTTCACTCAGTACACATTCAGATGAAAGAATTCAGCAAATTGAAATGAAAATTTGGGCCCAATCTGGAATTGTGGTTTTATTGCTAGCCTTCATAGATTTAATAATAAGGGGCGTATACTTACAAAGACCGTTTCTAGAATGGGCTACAGCTCTTGGTATCATTATCTGTTATATGGTATTCTTCTTTATTAGATCCATTTTAGCTGGTGTTTACGAACCAGAAATCGATAACAAGGAAAAGTTAAAACAAAAATTAAAAGATAAATTATCTTATACCCTTATTTTATCTTTTACTGGTGTAGCCTACACTACATATCATAATCAATTACCTCAAGACATTGTTGGATGGATGTTAGTATGTTTAAAGTTCATTTTACTTGTTACTATCTTGTTTGGTATTCAATATTTTATTACTAAATTAGCATGGAATAAATCCAATAAAATTCAATAAGTATAGAAAAAAAGCTTATCTTTTAGCACTTAATGATAAGCTTTTTTATTGTTTTCTCCATCTCTTTTTCGTTTTAGGGGCAACCTGTTCTGTAAGTTGATGGACGTGTGGTTGGACCTCTACATGGAATCCTACTGTCTTTGTTTTAATTTAGAAATTTCTAAATTAACTTTCTTTTTATTTGAAATTGTAATACAATCGAGTTAAATAAATTTAACTGGTTAAAAAAAGGATGATGCATAATGAAACAAAAAGCCATTTCCATTATCGAAACATATGAACAATTAAAAGTTATAAGCGATCCATTACGTACAAAAATGCTTATATACTTAGTCGAAAAGCCATATACAGGTCATCAACTTGCTCAGCTTTTAAATCTTTCTCGCGCAAAAATACTCTATCACCTCCGCGAACTAGAAAAACACAACATCATTCAATTAGTAAAAAAAGAAGAACAGGGAGGGAATATTTTAAAGTACTATCAGGCTGTTTCGCGTGGTTTTATTCCTGCAAATCACTTACTTCACTACATTGAATCGCAACAGGCAACAAGACAATCCTATTTAGAAGTATTACATCGTGCACAAACAAGAATATTAACTGCTCCAGATACCTCATTCGATTTAACATCTTCCCATGTTGAAGATTGGCCAAGTATCTCGATGCAAACAGAATTCTCATTAACAGAAGAACAATTTATAAAGTTTTTAAATCAGTATAGAAACCTTGTTAAAGAAACTTTAGCAGCTTCCACAGAAACTGATACTAATAAAAACTTTTATGTTACAATCACAGGTTTTGAAATTGATCAACTGCTCTTTAACGAAGATTTATAATTCATTATTTGTGGGGAGGAATATTCTTTGAGTGAGCCATTTATATCACAACAAGTTCAACCTAAGTATACAAGCATGTCATTATTTAAAAATCGTGCATTCTTATTTCTTTGGTTATCTAGTACCTCTTCTTTTCTTGCTCTTTCAACCTACCTATTTGCAGAGCAATGGTATGTTATTCGAGCTTTAGGTCAGGAATCAGCACTTGGGATTGTCATGATGGTAACTCTAATCCCGCGAGTCCTCCTAATGACTGTTGGAGGTGTATGGGCAGATCGCTTTAAACGTTCAAAAATTATGTTGGTTTCTAGCTTCACGCGTTTTTTACTGGTTTTTGTAATGATTACTTTATTACATTTACATCTATTAAATTTATGGTCGTTACTGTTTTTTGCACTACTATTTGGAATTCTGGATGCTTTCTTTTCACCAGCGAATCAGTCTCTTCTTCCTCTTCTAGTCCCAAAAGAGATGTTAACTCGATCTAATTCCTTTATTCAAACTTCCAATCAAGTTGCAATGTTTGCCGGACCAATGATAGGCGGCTGGATTATTACAGTTAGTTCTTTCTCGGTTTTATTTCTCTTCGTTGCTTGTTTTTTATTAATTACATCCGCTTTCACTTTATGTATTAAAGAAAAAAATTCTTCACCGTCTTCTAAGCAAGCATCTACCAGACAAGAGCTATTAGAAGGTTTTCAATATGTATGGAACATGCCTTTTTTAAAATCTATACTTTTTATTTTAATGACAATAAACGTCCTCTTCTTTGGCCCTTTACTTATGGGAATTCCATTATTAGCGAGCGAGGTATTACATGGAAAGGCAGTTGAGGTCAGTTTTTTACAAAGCTCTTATCAAGGAGGAATGCTAGGAGGCGCTTTATTGATTGGGCTTTTAAATATTAGGAAAAATAGAGGTCTTTCTATTCTAATACTTATTTCTTTTCTTGGTATTTTTCTTTCTCTCCTTGGTCAAATGTATGTTTTATGGCAAGGAATCCTTTTACTTGTGATGATGGGTTTCATGTCTTCTATGATTAATGTACCACTGGTGTCTATTATTCAAGAAAACAGTGAAACAGATAAGCTAGGGAGAGTTATGAGTTTCGTAAATGCCTCTTCGAACGGTTTAGTTCCGCTATCTTATGCTTTTGTATCTATATGCTTAACATTTGGCACTTCTATATCTAACATTCTACTATGTTGTGGCTTACTCATAACTATCTTATCCATTCTTTTCATAACAAAATATAAAATTGTACGTGATACAAATTAACTAAACAGTGCAGTATTTCTAGAAATTAAATGTTGGTTCAGGTTAAGCAGGTGGAGCAATGCTATTTATAAATGTACTAAAAATTTTTTCCGTATTGGGTGTACAGAGGTATCTTATTTTTATTGGAAATAAGTATATTATTCGGTATTAGGGTCCCACTATACATGCCCATCCACTTAAAATATAGGTTGATCCCCAAAACGAAAAAATAATCTGAATTCACATAAATAACTGTCAAGAGATAAAAATTTCGTTTTGGGGTATTTGCTTTTCTTAGCTTGATGGTGATGGGGTACCGTCAGCATTTCGGAAAAAAACCACGCTAAGAGTATGCAAGATTTTATACAGTTTTTCGGCTAATCCAACAACAAACAAGAACCATAAAACCGCGCCAGGCTAGGAATGTATAAAAAAATGCATAGATCCATAGAACAAAAAAAGGAGGTTCCCTTGTGAGAGTAAGGGAACC
The DNA here is from genome assembly GCF_040838205.1 of Bacillus sp. S4. Classification (NCBI taxonomy): domain Bacteria; kingdom Bacillati; phylum Bacillota; class Bacilli; order Caryophanales; family Bacillaceae; genus Bacillus; species Bacillus sp. S4. Next base: position 471 of record NZ_JBFPJI010000302.1, on the reverse strand, counting down.
TCCTTGTCCTTGCTACCGATAATAAGACATTATGTTAACCTTACATGAATACGGTATACATACAAAAATACAAAGAAAATTGCTTATTTTAAATGATACAATTAAGAAATAGGAGGTGAGTAAAATATGACAAAAAAAACGAGTTGGACTAGTCTAATAGGATTAGTCTGGTTAGCAACCATTGCATTACTTTGGACAAACTTTGCTAAGTTGATTCCAAATAAAGTTGCTTCTCTAAGCATCTTTATTATTATGATTGTCATTGCAGCAGGAGCTAGTCTGACAGGACTTTACCGACTTAAAAAGAAAAAATATTAAGAACGGATCGTACTTCTCTCCAAATGGGGAGGAGTTTGCTCTAATATTAAAAATTCGCTTCCTATAACGGAAATTATGGTAACTATTCAAGGGAAAATAAAGAATCATCCGCTAAATATAGCGGATGATTCTTTATTTTCCTCGATGTTTTTC
>NZ_JBFPJI010000301.1:0-3876 GCF_040838205.1 Bacillus sp. S4 | reverse complement strand
GGAATGAACACATTGTATATAACGATAGAAGAGGCTGCGGAGTATTTGAATTTACCAAAATCTTATGTTGAAGATTTGATTCAGCAAAAGAAAGTTCGTGCGTTGTTCGATGGAGAGCAATATTTATTAAATAAAGAACAATTTAATACACATTTAGAGCAAATGGAGAAATATAAACAGTTAGTGGAAGAAATATTAAACGAACCAATTCCGGAAGATATGGATGTTAAGGACGAAGATTAAATTTATGAAAAGATCCCGTAATAAGATATGCAGGAATGTATCTTATTACGGGATCTTTTTGTATTAAGATATAAAAAATTACCGGAAACCCTAGGATTCATTTAAGCGGAGGAAGGTTTCGTAGGTATTAGTACTACATGTTAAAAGCATATTTTTTCATAGCGGGGACAAACATAGAGAACGTAACCTGTACAGATACATATACTATCAGTGCAAAAGCTTATAAATTAATGGAAGGGGTTTTCTCGTGAGTTTATTTAATTGGGATTTTTTGGAAGGTTTAATTGGATCTTATGTAAGAGTAAACAGAGGTGGACCAGAATCTCAAAAAGGAGCAATAGTATCAGTATATGCGGACTACTTCGTATTACAGAATGAAAAAGGAGAGTACCATTACTACCAGCTTCGCCATCTGAAAAGCATTACAAAAAATACGAAAGAGGGTGGGATAGGTGATTCTGTATGGCCGGAAGAAGACAGTGCAGAAGACTTTGAAACGCTACTTCAAGGCTTCAAATACCGCTGGGTAAAAATTAATCGTGGTGGTCCAGAGAAAATTGAAGGTATTTTACAAGATGTTTCTAGCGATCATGTAACGTTAATTATAAAAGAAGAAGTTGTATTAATTGCACTATCTCATATTAAAAGTGTTAATTATAATGCACCAGTAAGTGGAGAGAGCGATGAGAGTAGTGATGAGAGTAGCGATGAGAAAAGTAATGAAAACAGCAATAATTCAAGTCGAGCTCGCGCACAAAGACAATCAAGTAGAGGAAGATAATACAGAAAGGAGGATACGAATTTGAAGGGTGTAGTATGCTGTGATCAAATCAAAGGTTTAGTCGGTGAGAATGTAAAAGTAAATCTTCGCGGACCGGAAAGTCGAGTAGGTGTACTGTCAGTGTTAGGAAAAGATTACCTTACACTACAATTACCTCCTGGAGAAGTGGTGTATTATCAACTGAAACATGTGAAGAGTCTAGTCAAGAAAGTGAAAGAAGCACAAGGAGACTATGGTTCATGTTTCTACGCTGATGAAGATACTTTTTTAGATGTATTAAATGACTTGAAGTATAAATGGATAAAGATTAATCGTGGTGGACCAGAGTGTGTGGAAGGTTTATTAAGTGATATACATGATAATTGTATTACACTAGTAAACTGTGATGAAGTCATTTATGTAATTAATTCTCATATTAAGAGTGTGAGTCAAGTAGTTAAAAGTAAAAAGAATGAAAAAGAATAATGTTTAATAAATAAGAGGGGCATTATGATTGAAAGTGAAGAACGATTTCATATTTCGCTGCAATAATTTCGCGGTATATGAAAAAGAATTCTTACTATTAAAAGACAGAACATTGCCCCTGATTATTTTTTAGAAATGGAAGACAGAAAAGTGCAATTCCATAGAAAGGAGGATATAGATGAATGAGTTAAACAAAAATATTGGAGAAAATATATACGTTAAATTAATCGGTGAAAAAAGATTTAAAGGTGTATTAATTGATGTAGGGAATGATATTGTTGTTCTTTACAATGGACAAGACTATGTATATATATCTTTATATCATATTCAATATTATAGATTTTTAAGAGAGTATGATGAAGAAATATTAAAACCAGATGTGGATTCTGTAATTAAGAGGGAATCACCTTCAATTTCTTTGAGAAAAGTATTAAGTACATCTAAAGGAATTTTTACAGAAATTTATGTGGCAGGAAATGCTCCAATACACGGTTATGTTACAAGTGTAATGAACGATTATATTGTTTTTTATAGCCCAGTTTATAGAACGGTATATATATCTTTAAAGCATTTGAAATGGTTAATTCCTTATAAAGAGAACCAAGTACCTTATTCCCTCAATAAAAATGAACTCCCCGTAAATCCCTTAAATATTACTTTAGCTAGAACGTTTGAAGAACAGCTTATTAAAATGGCTGGGAGAATTATGGTGTTTGATTTAGGTGAGGAATCTAATAAAATTGGAAAAATGGCGAAAATTGATGAAGGACATATTGAAATATTAAAAGCACGTGACGCAAAAATGTACGTGAATATTCAACATGTGAAATCTGTCCATTGTCCGTAGGCTAGTTTAAAGGGCTGGCTTTTTCTTTTATATATGCGGAAGAAAAGGTCGAGCCTATTTGTTTACCGCTATTTGGGTATGAGGGGGAAAGCGAATTGAATATATAAGTATGTTACTGTTTTTTACTTATGAAGAGGTAATCTTGTACGAAATTATAAAAAACCTGTACGAGCTATCTTTTATTGTATTCAATTCATTTTTTGAGGAAGTACTGCTCAACTAATCTATTAAAGGGGTTTTGTTTGTGGAGCAGTTTCCAAATGCGTTTTCGATTACATTACTTGGCAGTGCTGGTGGGGCAGCAAAAGCAGTGTTAGCAATTTTGAATCAAGCGGTAGTAAATGAAAAAGATCCAATTTATGAAGTTATAAAGAATGTGAACTTCCATTTGGTGGATATAAAACAAAAAGATAAAAGTTATTATGATGAGTTGTTTCCAAATCTGAAAGGGCAATTTTTTTTATATGAAATAAACCTTCAAGATGTAGTCAAATTTAAACAACATTTAAAAGAAAAAAGAACGAAGGTTGTTATTGATGTTTCAGGGGCAGATACGATTAGGGTACTGAGTTGTTGTAATGACCTTGGCATTTGTTACATTAATTCGGCTTTGGAAAATGAGGCAGTAGATCAAGACGATAGTTTACTTGGTTTTCAGCTTACTGAAAGGTATACGAGGTTTGAGAAGGAGAAAGAAACATTTACAAATACAAGAGCGATTATAGGCTCAGGTATGAATCCGGGTGTTGTTCAATGGATGGTTGTTGAACTTATGAAAGAACGTCCAAATGAAAAGCCGCGAGCATGCTATATTGTAGAACATGATAATTCATTTTTGGGTGATAAAGGGCTAATAAAACCTCATACACTTTATGCATCATGGGCAGTAGAGCGTTTTCTTGATGAAGCGATATGGAGTTATCCTATGTATATGAGCCATCATCGTCCACTTTACTTTTATGAGGATGTATATGCTTCAGAGTATAAAGTGAATTTAGGTGAAAAAGAATTTTATGGTTGCTTAATGCCGCATGAAGAAGTATTAATCTTGGGAAAATCTTTTAATATGGAAGTGGGTTTTCTTTATCGGATTAATGAGTATACAACAAACTTAATTAGACAGAACTTAGATAAAGTGGAAGATTTATGGAATTGGAATCGCAAAGTATTTAATCCAGCAGAAGATGATATTATAGGAGAAGATTTAGTCGGTGTGTTACTCGTTTATGAAAATAATGAGACATACATGTATAATGTAATGAATAGTAGCCAAGTTTTTCAAAAATATAAAACAAATGCGACGTACTTTCAAGTAGGGTGTGGAATTTATGCTGGTTTATGTAGTTTACTGTTAGATACTTTTGGACAAGGTGCTTATTATGTAGAAGAATTATTATTAAATACTGAAAGTAAGTATGGGGAATATTTAAATTTATATATGAAGGATTTTTTAGTAGGACATAATAATTTTACAGATGGATTGCTAAATGATAGGGTAAGATGGATATAAATTGTGACTGAAAAGGAAGGAGCTGTATCT
>NZ_JBFPJI010000300.1:0-3899 GCF_040838205.1 Bacillus sp. S4 | reverse complement strand
ATTGTATACTACATACACGTAAGACGACATACATCATGTTATCGACTTGTAAGGAGAGAAAAAAATGAAAAGTGTAAGATTACCCTCGATGCTAGAAATCATCATTCTTTTATTCCTATTTCTTGCTGTCGTCTTTTCCTTCCAAACGATTTTTGATCTCCCAATTCAATTAGCGCTATTTATTTCATGGTTTTTAGTTATTGCGCTTGGATTAAGGTTAGGATTTCGTTATCAAGAATTGCAAGATGCAATTACGAAAGGGATTTCTAATGGATTAGAAGCAATTCTTATTTTAGTTGCAGTTGGAGCTTTAATTGGAACATGGATTGCTGGTGGGGTTGTACCTACATTAATTTATTATGGATTAGAATTCATTCACCCTAGCATATTCTTATTGGCAACTTTAATTATTTGTTCAATAACTTCTATCGCGACAGGAACATCATGGGGAACAGTTGGAACAGCTGGTATTGCTATGATGGCGATTGGGGAAGGGCTTGGATTACCACTTCCGCTTGTTGCGGGTGCAGTTCTTTCAGGAGCGTATTTTGGAGACAAATTATCACCACTTTCTGATAGCACAGTTCTTGCAGCTTCTATGGCAAAAGTAGATGTTATTGCTCACGTTCGAGCTATGCTCGTATTAGACGTTCCAGCTTTTATTATTACCAGCATTATGTTTACTGTTGCTGGATGGATGTATGGCGGGGATAATGTAGATTTAAATAGAGTAGAGTTTTTAAAAGAAGCTTTATTAAAGCAATTTGATATTAAAATATGGATGCTTGTTCCGGCTGTAATCGTTATTGTGCTATTGGCGCTGAAGAAGCCTTCTATGCCAACAATTGCTATGGGAGCTTTAATTGGTGCAATTTGGGCAACTCTTTTCCAAGGGATGCACTTTGGAGAGGCAATTGGAACAGCATATAACGGATTCTCAATTCAATCTGGTGTCGAGTTTGTCGATAAGTTATTAAACCGTGGTGGAATTAACGGTATGCTTAGTTCAGTAGCCGTTATTATTTTCGGCTTAGGTTTTGGTGGACTACTTGAAAAGCTAGGTGTTCTAAAAGTAATCGTATCAAAATTTGAGAAGAAATTAAATTCTGCAGGTAATGTAACATTGTCTACATTAATCGTGGCATTCTTAGCTAATATATTTGGTTGTGCGATGTATGTATCACTTATTTTAACACCGAAAATTATGGAAGATAGCTATGATAAATTAAAAATAGATCGCCGTGTATTAGCACGTAACTCAGAAGTAGGTGGAACGTTAACTTCTGGTATGGTTCCGTGGTCGGATAATGGTATTTTTATGGCTGGTATTTTAGGTGTAGCAACGTTCTCATACGTTCCGTTTATGTGGTTAAGCTTCGTTTCATTAATTTTGGCAGTTATTTACGGATATACAGGGAAATTTATTTGGTATGTAGATGACGTTGAAAAAGGGAAGCAAGCATCATAAAAAAATACCTTCTGCCACCGCAGAAGGTATTTTTTTTATACATACAAGTGAGAATTCTTATCATTTGTATGGAATTCTGTTAAAATGAGAAATGTAGGTATTTTATTTTCAAGGGGATGAAAAAATGGAGTACAGAATTGAAAGAGATACATTAGGAGAAATGAAAGTTCCAGCTGATAAATTATGGGCAGCACAAACACAGCGTAGTAAGGAAAATTTTCCGATTGGAACAGAGCATATGCCGCTTGAAATTGTAAAAGCATTTGCGATTTTAAAGAAGAGTGCAGCGATTAGCAATCAAAAATTAGGGAAGTTATCAGAAGAAAAAGCACAAGCAATTGCGGAAGCTGCTGATGAAGTTATCGCAGAAAAATGGAATGAACATTTTCCACTTGTCGTATGGCAAACAGGTAGTGGTACACAATCGAATATGAATGTAAATGAAGTAATTGCAAACCGCGGTAATCAAATTTTGAAAGAAAAGGGATCTGACGTACATATTCATCCGAATGATGACGTGAACATGTCTCAAAGTTCAAATGATACGTTCCCAACGGCACTTCATGTAGCGTGTGTAATTGCGGTAGAAAATCATGTATTACCAGCCATTACGAAATTAAAAGAAACATTAGCAGAAAAAGTAACTGCATTTGAACATATTATTAAAATCGGTCGTACGCATTTACAAGATGCAACCCCTTTAACGTTAGGGCAAGAAATTAGCGGATGGCACCGTATGCTTGAAAAAGCAGAGCGTATGATTGCAGATAGCAATACATATATGAAAGAATTAGCAATTGGTGGTACTGCGGTTGGAACTGGAATTAATGCGCACCCTAAATTTGGTGAGATGGTAGCAGAAGAAATTAGTCTGTTTACAGGTAAACAATTTGTTTCTGCACCAAATAAATTCCATGCGTTAACGAGCCATGATGAAGTTGTATTTGCACACGGAGCATTAAAAGCATTAGCTGCTGATTTAATGAAGATAGCTAACGATGTGCGCTGGCTTGCAAGTGGTCCACGAAGTGGTCTTGGGGAAATTATTATTCCTGCAAATGAACCAGGAAGCTCTATTATGCCAGGGAAAGTAAATCCAACGCAAAGCGAAGCGCTAACAATGGTTGTAGCACAAGTTATGGGGAATGACACAACAATTGGATTTGCTGCGAGCCAAGGTAATTTTGAGCTAAACGTATTCAAACCCGTTATTGCTTACAACTTCCTGCAATCTGCTCACTTATTAGCTGATGCAACAGTTTCATTTAATGATAAATGTGCAGTTGGTATTGAAGCAGATGAAGAAGTAATTAATGAAAATGTAAATCGTTCATTAATGCTTGTAACAGCACTAAACCCACATATCGGGTATGAAAATGCCGCGAAAATTGCAAAGCATGCTCATAAAGAGGGATTAACTTTAAAAGAAGCAGCATTGCAATCGGGATTACTAACAGAAGAGCAATTTGATGAAATTGTAGACCCGAAAAAAATGATCGCTCCGAAAGAATAATAAAAGAGGCCAAGGTTCTTAATTTAGAATCTTGGCTTTTTTATCGCCCAAATAATCGCATTACTAACATCCCATTTCGTAAAACAATAAATGATAGCTAAAGGAAACTTTTGAATAGCTCGATTCCATTCTTGTCTAGCTTCTTCATACTCACAATCATATCTTGTAATAATTTCACCTGTTAATCTTTCATAACTTAACTCATACATAATAAGCACCTTTCATTCATTTTGTGTAGAAGTTTACTTTTTTAGAAATAGTGTATGTTCGTATCGTTTGTTTGTGATGGAGGGGTAGTATCTTTATGTAATAAAAAATAGACTAACTATTGGGTAGTTAGCCTGAGGGGAGAATAAATATGTAAACGGCGGTTTTGCTTGGGGAGGATATTCAATTCTTATATAGTTATCCTAATAGCATAGAACTGTCTCAAACAAAACTATTCATTTGAGGTGCTATTGATTATTTTCACATTTGGCCAGTTTTCTTTTAAGAGTGAAATGAATTTCTCCTCTTCTTGTGGTACGAAAGATGTTACTGAGTCGAATAAATTATAATGAATTTCTATTTGCTGTCTTGTCCAATTTTCTGAACGAAGCTTTTTACCAGAGTATTTAATTTGGCGTATATCTTCAAATGGAATTTCAGTACGGAGTATGAAACCATGTTTAACAACAAGGGCAGATTCCGTTATTTTGTAATGAGAAAAATAGAAAGAAGAGAGATTCACGATATTTAAGAGCATCATGAGAGTGAAAAAAATAGAATTCTCATTTTGAAAGAATAGGGAAATGAAAAAAACAACTAAAAACAATGAGATTAAAATGATATGAAATGGATTTTTTTTCGCTTTAAATTTCAAGTGAATCACCTCGGTATACCAGTTATTAAAATAATTAAATCACAATATTGTAATGA
>NZ_JBFPJI010000299.1:0-3909 GCF_040838205.1 Bacillus sp. S4 | reverse complement strand
TATGAAAAAATATAAAGAGTTATATGAAGGGTAGCGCACGTGTTAAACTATTGTATGGATAATTGATTGAAAAGCTTTAATGGAGAGGAAGAGATTACATGAACGAAAAAAGTATGCAATTTTTACAAATCGCAATGAAGCATTTACCAGAAGCTAAGGCAATTTTAGATTCTAATGGAATTGCGCTTGATATGGAGAAAGCACAGCCGGTGTTAGAGCTATTGATGAAAGTAATGGGCGAAGCATATGAGCTTGGGAAAGCGGATAAAGAATAAAAAAACCTTCTTTTTTAGAGGGAAGAGAGGCTCGAGCCGTGGATAGAAGCGGTAAGGGCCTTTTTTAGTCTCGAGCGAGGTAAGAACAGAGGGATGATGAGGTTAAAGGAGAACGCCTTAGTTTTGAAGGAAAGGGGATAAAGAATAAAAAATCTTCTTTTTGATGGGAGAGAGGCTCGAACGGTGGATAGAAGCGGTTGGGGCTTTTTTTAGTCTCGAGCGGAGTAAAACCGGAGGGATGATGAGGTTAAAGGGGAAGGTTATGAGGAGAACGCCTTAGTTTTGAAGGAAAGCGGATAAAGAATAAAGAACCCTTTTTTTTGATGGGAGAGAGGTTCGAACCGTGGATAGAAGCGGTAAGAGCCTCTTTTTGTTTCGAGCGGAGTAAGGGTATGGAATAATTTATATTTTGAAAGGGCAGGAATTTTTCTGTTTCTTTTAATGAAAAATAAAGTTAGTAATACGCTGTCTTTATTTTTTTAGCTGAAATATATTCTAGACAAAAGTACATTTATGTTTTAAAATTAGTACCAAGTCATAATAATTGATATAAAATGGAGGGCTGCGATGTGAACGTGGGCATTTTAGGGGTCGGAAGATATGTGCCAGAAAAAGTAGTCACAAATCACGATTTAGAGAAAATCGTAGATACATCTGATGAATGGATTCGTACGAGAACGGGAATTGCAGAAAGACGCATTGCCGATGATACAATAGATACTTCATATATGGCGGTAGAGGCTTCTAAAAAAGCACTTGAAGATGCAGGGATTAGCGGAGAGGATATCGATCTTATTTTAGTGGCAACAGTAACGCCAGATCGCGCATTCCCAGCAGTAGCCTGTGTAATCCAAGAAGCAATTGGCGCAAAACACGCAGCCGCGATGGATTTAAGTGCAGCATGTGCTGGCTTTATGTACGGAATGATTACAGCACAGCAATTTATTCAAACGGGAACTTATAAAAATGTATTAGTAGTTGGTAGTGACAAACTATCTAAAATTGTAGACTGGAACGATCGAAATACAGCAGTACTATTTGGGGACGGAGCAGGTGCTATCGTAATGGGAGCTGTTTCGGAAGGAAAAGGTGTACTTTCCTTTGAATTAGGAGCGGACGGAAGTGGCGGTAAGCATCTTTATCAAGACGAGTATGTTATGATGAACGGCAGAGAAGTCTTTAAATTTGCTGTTCGCCAACTTGGTGATTCCTGTCTTCGCGTGTTAGAAAAAGCGGGACTTACGAAAGAGGATGTGGACTTCTTAGTACCACATCAAGCGAATATTCGTATTATGGAATCTGCAAGAGAAAGATTAAATTTACCGAAAGAAAAAATGAGTATGACAATTGAAAAGTTCGGTAATACATCGGCTTCTTCAATTCCAATTGCAATGGTAGAGGAATTGCAAAATGGACGTATTCAAGATGGTGATTTAATTATACTAGTAGGTTTTGGCGGCGGGTTAACATGGGGAGCAGTAGCTCTTCGTTGGGGTAAATAAGGACTGAGAGAAAAAAAGGAGTGTATTTTGTATGGAAAAAAAGAGGGTCGTAATTACAGGGCTAGGAGCTGTTACACCGATCGGAACAGATGTTGAAACAGCTTGGGAAAACATTAAAAACGGTGTATCCGGAATCGGACGACTTACAAGAATAGATTCAGAACAAATTCCTGCAAAAGTAGCAGCAGAAATTAATGACTTTGAAGTCGAAAAATATATAGATAAAAAAGAAGCGCGCCGTATGGACCGCTTTACGCAATATGCAGTAGCAGCAGCGAAAATGGCAGTAGCAGATGCGAAGCTTGAAATTACAGAAGAAAATGCACCACGCATTGGTGTATGGGTTGGTTCTGGTATTGGTGGTATGGAAACATACGAAGAACAATTTAAGATTTTTGCTGAAAAAGGTCCGCGCCGCGTGAGCCCATTCTTCGTACCAATGATGATTCCAGATATGGCAGCAGGTCAAGTGTCAATCGCTACAGGAGCGAAAGGAATTAATACTTGCTCTGTAACAGCTTGTGCATCTGGAGCAAACTCAATTGGTGATGCGTTTAAAGTAATCCAGCGCGGTGATGCTGATGCGATGATAACAGGCGGAGCAGAAGCGCCATTAACAAGTATGGCATTCGCTGGGTTTAGCTCAGCGAAAGCATTAACATTCAATGAAGATCCAGCAACGGCTTGCCGCCCATTTGATAAAAACCGTAGTGGTTTCGTAATGGGTGAAGGATCAGGAATTCTTATTCTTGAAGAATTAGAGCACGCATTAGCACGTGGTGCTCACATTTATGCGGAAATTGCTGGTTATGGTGCAACTGGTGATGCGTTCCATATTACAATGCCTGCTCCTGGCGGTGAAGGCGGAGTTCGTGCGATGCGTCAAGCTTTAGCTGATGCAGGTCTAGAGCCAGAAGATATTGATTACATTAATGCACATGGTACAAGTACAGATGCAAATGAAAAGTATGAAACGATGGCAATTAAAGAAACTTTCGGTGAGCATGCATATAAAGTAGCGATTAGTTCAACGAAATCAATGACAGGTCATTTATTAGGAGCAGCTGGTGCTGTTGAAGCGATCTTCTCTATTAAATCAATTACAGACGGAGTAATTCCTCCGACGATTAACTATGAAACACCAGATCCAGAATGTGATTTAGATTACGTACCAAATACAGCGAGACATCAAGAAGTGCGGGCTGTATTAAGTAATTCATTAGGATTCGGTGGTCATAACGCAGTATTAGTATTTAAAGCATATAAGTAATATGTACAATAAGGTGTCTTTTCGTAAAGTACTACGAAAAGACACCTTATTTATTTTTTATCACCTTTACGTTCCTTTCTTTTTTTGCATATACATAAGAAAAGGAGGGATGAAGGGTGGGGGTTGTTGAAACGGCAGAATGGTTACATCTGTATTATGGACGCCCAGAAAAGCTTTGTGAGAAATTTACAAAGTATATTCCATTGCCAAAAGAGAGGCTGTATCGCTTTTTAATCTCTAAAGGTATGTATCGCCCAGTAATGCGGGGGGAGCAGGAAATTAAAGAGTTAGAGAAGAAAGAAATTTGGAAAGAACTTAGCATGGAGTATGAAAAATTGAAAAGTTGGCTAAAAGGTCCAGATGTCCCTATCTTTATTTTATTATCAGATTCATATAATCGAACGGTACAAGAGGAATATAACGGGAAGGCTGGTTTATCTATGCGTCACGTTATTTTCTTATTCGTATGTGGACGTAATTCAGTAGAGGAACTAAAAGCTTTATTAACGCATGAATACCACCATATATGTAGATTACATCAAATTGAGACGAAGGAAACAGAGTATACATTACTTGATACGATGATTATGGAAGGGTTAGCTGAGCAAGCTGTGTATGAAAGGTATACAGAAAAAAGATGTGCACCATGGACTACTTACATTTCAAAAGAAGATGCTATTTATTATTGGAGAAATTCAATACAAGAACGAATAGATGTAAAGAGAGGTACGAGGGAGCATGATGTTTTATTAAATGGACTGCACTCGTATCCGAAAATGCTTGGCTATGCACTTGGATTTCATATTGTGAAAGACTGTGTAGCATTTGAAGGAGAAAATACACTGTCTTTATTATCTATAGA
>NZ_JBFPJI010000298.1:0-3910 GCF_040838205.1 Bacillus sp. S4 | reverse complement strand
GTGTATGTGGAAAAATTCTTTTATAATATAATAAAACCAGCCATAGGCTGGTTCTTTTTTCATTCAATTTCCTACTAAAAAATCCCGAGTATAATTCTCCTTCTTCCCTATCCTTGATTCTTCCGCGCCTCCCTAAACTCCTCCTTCACCTTCTCTAACAAACCTTCTTCTGTAATTAATCGATACGCTGTATTTGCTAGTGCTTTTGCCGATGTGATTAGCGCTTTATCTCCAAGTTCTGAACGTGCTGCTTCTCTAAATTCATTCGTATGCGCAATTAAATCGTCTGGACCGATTTTAATGTACGGATGAATTGTCGGTACGACTTGGCTTACGTTTCCTGCATCTGTTGAGCCAATTCCTACTCTTTCTTTACGGTTTACATCTTCACCTAGTAGTTCTAACTCTTCCGCTACGACGTCATTAAATGTTTTTGTTACGAGTAGTTCATCGATTTCATTTTGGAATTGATGAATTTTCACTTTTGTGCCTGTTGCTAACGCTGCCCCTTGTGCGATGTTTCTTACTTTCTCTGTTACTTCCGCACATCTTTTTCTCGTTGCTGCGCGGATGAAGAACCTTGCTGCAGCGTAATCAGGAATAATATTAGGTGCTTTTCCGCCCTCAGTAATAACACCATGAATTCTCACATCTGACGGAAGTTGTTGGCGAAGTGCATTAATACCGTTATACAGCTGGATAATCGCATCTAATGCGTTAATTCCTTCTTCTGGTGAGGCCGCTGCATGAGCTGTTTTTCCGTAAAAATGAAAATCAAGTGGATCGACCGCTAGTGATGGACTCGTTGGAGCTGTTTTTCCGCTCGGATGAATCATAAGCGCCGCATCAATGTTTTTAAATAAGCCAGCTTTCACATAACTCGATTTTGCGCTACCATTTGGCCCGCCCTCTTCTGCTGGTGTTCCGAACACGACAACTTCTCCGCCGATTTCCTCAAGCGTTTCTGATAACGCGATCGCTGCTGCAACGCTAATTGTGCCAATTAAATTGTGACCACACGCATGACCGAGTCCTGGTAAAGCGTCATACTCGGCTAAAAATGCGATAACTGGTCCTTGTTTCCCCGAACTTTTTCGCGCGATAAATCCTGTTTCATGACCAGCTATATTATGTTGCAATTGAAATCCTGCACTACCTAGCAATAAACTTAACGTTCTTGATGCATAAAATTCTTGGTTACCAATCTCCGGATTCGCATGAATATTATGACTTGTTTCTATGTACTTTTCCTTATTTCTTTCTATACTCTCTTCAATTGTTTTTCTTTGTGACGTTACTCCTGTCGCTCCCATTTTTCTTCCCCCTTTATTTTTACGTAAAAAAGCCTCTTTCTAAAAGATAGAAAGAGGCTTTGGCATATACAGTCAAAATGAGCTTCTTTCTTATCTTTCAAGTTACCTTGCTGGAATTGGCACAGTATTCATAAAGAATCCGCTGCCGAGGTGTCATAGGGCCAGTCCCTCAACCTCTCGTGATAAGAATTTTCATAAAATTATATTAAATTATTTTTATTCTAAGTTTATTCCAAGTAAAAGTCAAGGAATTCCTATCCGAATTTACCGAATATCTAAAAACCCTTTTAATACACCAATTGTTTCAGGTGCTTGCATTCTTGCACATATGTACGGAAATTCCATACTACCTTCAAACATCATTTGAGATGTAAGAGGTGCTCCTGCCCAAAAGATTTCATCATCGATTACTATAAACGGGAATGCTTTATTTTGCCTTTGTAACTTTATATTTTTTAATGGAACTGGTCCATCACTATAAACTGTTATTTGCGCATTCGTACGCATTAACGCTTGCCATACTCGTTTATCAACTTGCCTTGTACTTGGAAGGGAAATGATAATTTTTCGTTTTGCCGCTAAAATATCTTTTAATAGCCCTTTCGGCTCTTCAAGATTCATTTCCATAAACCAACGTAATCGTTTCGAGATTTTTCGCTCCCACACTTGTCTTGATGTCGTCCGATCATACACATCTCCGTGACGTTCTATATGAGCGGTTAATTGCGATAACGCTTGTTTTCTCGACAGATTTTTACGCATGTAGTGGCAATCTGATAATTGAATGAACTTTCCTCTCGCTCTCGTTACTGCTACATTGACAAGACGATGGTTTTTATGATCAAAGAATAACACACCAGGGCGTTCTTGTGGGTAACTATCAACCGTATCAAAGATCATCATATCTCTTTCGGACCCTTGAAACTTATGAACTGTCGCCGCTAAAACTGGTATGTGTTGATATTTAGTTTTCTGCAACATTTCTCTAATACACGTTGATAAAAAGCGGGACTGTGCCCTGTAAGGCGTAACTACACCGATAGATTGAACACCGTCTAACAATCCAATTAACATCATTTGCATCGCTACTAAACCAGACATAATATTAAAACGAGAACCGGAAGCAGCGTCTTTTAAAGAAAAGGCTCCCATTAAGCTCGTATCAAATAAAACACTCGCCTCATTTGCGAACGGTTGCAGTTTCGCAAGTTCTTTACGCTCTGAAACAGATGGATGATCGTACACTCTATTTTTATAAATAAATGAATTCGTAAACTTCGATATATCCGTATGCATACGTCTTTGCTCCTGCAGCATAAAAAGGTTCGGATGTGCTTCTGATTTATTTACAGAATCAACAATCCCTGCATGATAAAACATATCTTCACCGAGCCATTTTCGAACGAGTTCATGGTTCGCCATCGCAATCGGAGGTAACTGTAAAAAGTCACCACAAACGACAATACGTTTCCCAAGTGAAGCAGCTAATGCTATTTGCGGAACATACGCCATACTTACTTCATCTACGACAACTAAATCAAATGTACGCTCATAAATAAGTGAATCAATTGCACATTTCGATAAAGTCGCACCGATTACTTTCGCATTTTCAATGTATTCTTTTTCTACTTCTTTAATTTTCGCTTTTTGCTTTCGAAGATCACTTTCAATCTCTTGTATACGCTTCTTATCAGCAGAAGTCGCTTTATATGATAAAATCTTTTCACGAAGATCTTGTCGTGTCTCTTCTAAATAGAGTCTTTCTTCTCCCCAAGATCCATTCGTCGTTTCAACTAACTTCGATGCAAGTAACGTTTCATGATTTCGTATATGTTCATGTTGACTATAACCGTAACGAACAATTTCGCCAGGCGTCCATTTCTTTTTCTTCTCAATTTGCTTCGTTACTTCACTCATTAATACGTCTACTGCCGCATTACTATGAGCTAACACAAGTACCGATTTTCCTTTTTGATAATGAGCCGAAATAATACGTGATAAATTGTATGACTTCCCTGTTCCCGGTGGTCCCCACACGTACGTTGTTGGATTGTAAAAAGAACGATACGCCAATTCATTTTTCGTATTTTTCATCTTTTCAATATGTTTCGGACTGCTCGTCCCATCAACAAGACGCTTTATACGATTACGTTTTAGCTTATCTTTATGTGCCTCTTTCAATCGCTCTTGTAGTTGTTCTAACAATTGCCACGGTTCACTGTATAAAACCGCTTCTCGTATTTCACCTTGTATATAATCATTTAATTTCAGTTCTATTTCTAATCCATGTACAGATAATACTTCCCCTGTCGCTTCCTCACCATCGAACTCAATTCGAATTGGTGAACCTTCAGGTAAGCTTACTTCCGAAATAAGCTGAAATACGTATACTGTACTTTCATAATCTGTATATAAAAAACGACCGTTCATGATAGAAATTTTACTACCACCTATCGTTTTCCAATGTTTAATTTCATATGCTAACGCATAATGCCACTCTTTCATTGTTTCCGATAATGAAGGAGTTTGAGTAGTTGTATTCATCGTATAATCTCCTTCCTTCTCCCCAAACATACTTTCTCACTATACCATATAAC
>NZ_JBFPJI010000022.1:0-30965 GCF_040838205.1 Bacillus sp. S4 | reverse complement strand
ATATTTTAAGTTTACAAATAGGAGAAGCAAACATGAATACAAAAAACTTAGTTTTCGTCGCTTTATTTAGTTCTATTATGGGAGTGCTAGGATTAATCCCTCCGATTGCTCTTGCTATTACACCAGTTCCGATTACATTACAATCACTTGGTGTTATGCTTGCTGGTGGACTGTTAGGATCACGTCTCGGTGCATTAAGTCAGCTTATTTTCTTACTTATAGTTGGAGTTGGAGCACCATTACTTGCTGGTGGACGAGGGGGTCCAAGTGTATTTGTTGGGCCAAGTGCAGGATATTTACTTGGTTATATCGTTGGAGCGTTTGTCATTGGATATTTAATTGAGCGTTTACGTGAAGTTTCTATTATAAAAGTATTATGCATTAATATAATTGGTGGTATTTTCGTAGTTTATGTATTTGGTATCATTGTCCAAGCTTTCGTAATGGATATTTCCGTATGGGAAACGATGAAAGTAAGTGTCGTATTTTTACCAGGTGATTGCATAAAGGCGACTATAGCAGCGATTCTTGTGACAAGATTACATCGCTCATTGAAACATATTATTACGCCTGCTTTAAAGAATAAAAAAATTACAAATGCAGGATAAGAAAAAGGAGAAACACGTTACTTGCGTGTTTCTCTTTATTATTTTGTAAAGAAAGGACGTCACATATGGGGATTACAAAAGAATACAAAAAGTATGCCTCTTTACAACCGAATAAAATAGCGATTAAAGAAAATGATAGAGTGTTAACATATAAAGATTGGTTCGAGTCAGTTTGTAAAGTAGCAAACTGGTTGAATGAAAAAGAATCGAAGAATAAAACAGTAGCAATTGTATTAGAAAATTGTACTGAGTTTTTACAAATATTTGCGGGTTCCGCAATGGCTGGATGGGTTTGTGTGCCGTTAGATATAAAATGGAAACGAGATGAACTTAAAGAAAGAATATCGATTAGTAAACCGGATATTATTGTGGCGGAGCAGTATAGGCTTAGTGATATATCGTGCGAAGAAGGAAGGGTTATTGAGATTGAAGAATGGAAAGAAATGATTGAGAACTATCCTCCTGCATATAATCCTGTAGAAAATGTACAAAACGCTCCTTTTTATATGGGATTTACATCAGGATCGACTGGGAAAGCAAAAGCATTTTTACGTGCTCAACAGTCATGGGTACATAGTTTTGATTGTAATGTACATGATTTTCATATGAAAAATACAGATTCTATTTTAATAGCTGGGACGCTTGTTCATTCTTTATTCTTATATGGGGCAATAAGTGCATTGTTTTTAGGGCAAACGGTACACATAATGAGAAAGTTTGTACCAGTTCAAGTGCTATCTAGTATAAAGGTAGAGAATATTTCTGTAATGTATACAGTTCCTACAATGCTTGAGTCTTTGTATAAAGAAAATAAAGTAATTGAAGGTGAAATGAAAATTATTTCGTCAGGAGCGAAATGGGAAGCTGAAGCGAAAGAAAAGATGAAGAATATGTTTCCTTATGCAAAAAGATATGAATTTTATGGTGCATCGGAGCTAAGCTTTGTAACGGAATTGGTCGATAAAGAGAGTGAAAGAAAGCCGAATTCAGTAGGGAAACCCTGTCATAATGTACAAGTTCGAGTATGTAATGAAGTAGGAGAAGAAGTACAGGTAGGCGAGGTAGGAACTGTTTATGTAAAAAGTGATCAGTTTTTTATGGGCTATGTATCGGATGGAGCTATAATCCCGCAATTGTCCAAGGATGGTTGGATGACAGTGCAGGATGTGGGTTACCAAGATGAAGAAGGCTTTATATATATTGTTGGTAGAGAGAAGAACATGATTTTATTTGGAGGAATCAATATTTACCCAGAAGAGATAGAAAGTTTGTTATATACGCATCCAGCTGTTGAAGAAATTGTTGTAGTTGGTGTGAAAGATAATTATTGGGGTGAAAAGCCTGTCGCTATCGTAAAAGGAAGTGCTACGAAGCAACAATTAAAGAGTTTTTGCTTACAACGATTATCCTCTTTTAAAATACCGAAAGAATGGCATTTTGTTGATGAAATACCTTATACAAATAGCGGGAAGATTGCTCGTGTTGCAGCAAAAAATATGATTGAAAACTAGGAGAAGATATATGAATAGAGCGGTTATTGTGGAGGCGAAAAGAACACCCATCGGTAAGAAGAATGGGATGTTAAAAGATTATGAAGTTCAGCAATTAGTAGCGCCGCTTCTTACGTTTCTAAGTAAAGGAATTGAGAGAGAAATAGATGATGTCATATTAGGAAATGTCGTTGGACCAGGAGGTAACGTTGCAAGATTATCTGCTTTAGAAGCAGGGCTCGGTTATCATATTCCTGGTGTAACGATTGACCGGCAATGTGGTGCTGGATTGGAGGCAGTACGTACGGCGTGTCATCTCATTCAAGGGGGAGCAGGTAATTGTTATATCGCCGGGGGAGTAGAGAGTACAAGTACGTCACCTTTTCAAAAGAGAGCGCGGTTTTCACCTGAAACAATTGGTGATCCTGATATGGGAGTAGCGGCTGAATATGTCGCGGAGCGTTATAACATAACGAGGGAAATGCAAGACGAGTACGCTTGTCTTAGTTATAACCGGACATTACAAGCGTTAGAAAATGGATATATACAAGATGAAATATTATCACTTAATGGATTATTAGATGAATCTATTAAGCGAGAAATGAATTATGAAAGAATGATTAAGAGAACGAAACCTGTATTTTTACAAAATGGAACGGTAACAGCAGGGAATTCGTGTGGTGTAAACGACGGAGCATGTGCTGTTCTTGTAATGGAAGAGGGGCAAGCTCGGAAATTAGGATATAAGCCTGTTCTTCGTTTCGTTCATAGTGCTGTAGTTGGAGTGGATCCGAATCTTCCAGGGACTGGTCCGATATTTGCAATGAATAAATTATTAAGTGAAATGAATTTAAAAGTAGAGGACATTGATTGTTTTGAAATAAATGAAGCATTTGCTTCAAAAGTTGTTGCTTGTGCAAAGGAGTTACAAATTCCTTTTGAAAAATTAAATGTAAATGGTGGAGCAATTGCGCTCGGTCATCCGTACGGTGCATCTGGAGCTATGCTTGTGACACGTTTGTTTTATCAAGCACAAAGAGAGCATATGAAATATGGAATTACGACGTTAGGAATTGGTGGTGGAATAGGGCTTGCGCTATTATTTGAGAAAGTAGAAAACTAGAAAGGGACTAGTTTTCTACTTTTTGAGGAACATAAGCATTACTACCAGGTTTTGCTTTTATTTCATTCCAAGCAGCGATAGCATCAGCTTTTGATTTCCCTTTGTTATTTGGATCTTCGAAAAAGTCGCGAGTGAAACGATTGTATTCAAACTGCGCGCTGATAGTTGTTTTGTATGTAGGATCTTTTTTTCGTTCGTTTTCTTCATACCAAAACGTTATCGCGTCTTCATATGTTTTTCCAACATTCTCTTTAAAAAATTTTTGAAGAGCTACTGTAAAGCGGAAGTTTGCTCCGATTTTTTCTTTGAAAAAAGCACGGACATCTTCGCTACAGCGGTGATTGTTAGTAATAATCGTTTGAAGAGAAAGTTCTTTATAAGAGAGGGAAGCTTTACTCACCTTTTGACTAGAGCTGTTTTTTAATATTTTACCAGTATGTAAATAATGTGAGATACGCTCGGTTATTTCAATCTTAGAGCCACTAGCTGACAAACCATGCTCACGACAAAATGTTTGGAGTTCTGCTTTTAACCAATAAAAGTTTTGGAAATCTTCAAGTGATATAGACTTTGTTAAAGGTGGACGCATAGATGTAACAACTTCTTTCTTCCATAATTTTCTTTAATTATAAAACATATGTTCTTTTTGTGGAAGGGTTTATTTGTAAATTTAATAGAAAAAGGGGAGAGATTATGACGAATGTAATGTAAGTTCGGGTTACTGGAATTTTAATTGAAGACGAAAAGGTATTGCTAGTAAAACAAAAAGAGATGCCACCTAGTCAAAAAGCTTCACTAGATGACATCTTCCTCATAAAATAATCTACACTGCTGACTGTAAAGAAGAAACAAGCCGACTTAAAAACTCATCTCCACTCATAATTGCTTTCCCACCGCCGCGAGCACTCTTTTTATTCCCGCCGCCTTTTCCTTCAATTGTAGGAAGGGCATCTTTTAAAAGAGTATTCATATCGAGTGTCACTGCTTTACCACAAGCAAGAATACATTGTAATTTGTCCTCATTTTCAATAACGAAATATGTAATTGCATGCTCTTGTTGTTCTGTAATGATAGCAGCTAGTTTTGCGACTTCTTGCATAGAGCGATTTGTAAATGCTCGAGAGATAAGTGTTCCAGCATGTATTTCTTCAGATTGTTGTAATAGTTCATTCGCTTCTGCAAATAATAATTTTTCATTCATTGCTTGTACTGCTTTTTCGTTTTCTTTTTGAGAAGTAAGAATCTGTGCTACTTTTGCTGGAATATCAGTTTCGCTACTGTTTAATTGTTTAGAAACATCTTTCATAATTTGTTGCTGTTGTCCCATTAGTTTAAGTGTGCGCCAACCAGCGATAAATGTTAAGCGGATGCCACCTTTATTGCGCTCCCAATTAAGTACTTGAATAGGACCTACTTCACCTGTACGTTTCGGATGCGTTCCACCACAGCCGTTGTAGTCGAAATTTTCGATAATAACAACGCGTATATTTTCTGTCATAGTAGGTTCTTTACGAAGAGGTAATGTTTTCGCTTCTTCTAAGTTCATCCACTGGGTATGGATTGGATGGTTTTCAAAAACAATTTTGTTGGCAATTTGCGCTGCTTTTTCAACCGTTTCTGTAGGAAGATTTTCCGTTTCTAAATCAATTGTTACCGTTTCTTTGCCGAGATGGAACCCAATTGTTGGTATGTCAAAATGGTCCCAAAAAGCAGCAGATAAAATGTGCTGAGCTGTATGTTGCTGCATATGATCAAAACGGCGCTCCCAATCTATTTTACCCTCTACTTCTTCTGTATGTAATTGTTCTATTATGAAATGACGAATTTCTCCATTTACTTCTTCAACGTTACTTACCGGAATACCATTTAAAGTTCCAGTGTCGTGTGGTTGTCCGCCGCCTGTTGGATAAAATGCAGTTTCATTTAAAACAACATATAAGTTTCCTTCTGTATCATGCTCTTGTTTTATAACTTTAGTTGTAAAGGTTTGCTGATAAGCATCGTTGTAATATAATTTTTTCTCCAATTTTCTTTCTCCTTTCTCATTCACTAGTTTCATTGTAAAGCAATTGAAATAAGTTTCCTAATATTTCAGAAGAAAGAAACTATTTTTAGAATTTTCTTGCTATAATAAGAAAAAGAAAATGCGGGGGTGGAATGAAAATGCTATATGAAAACGGCGTAGATAAGCTGCTTAGTTTAAGCAGAAATATTTCCGAATTATATCGAGAATTAAATGAGATGACCCGGATTTTAACGGAATGTAATCGAGAAAGTGTGAAATTTGATCGGTTATATGTAAAGGAGTTACTTTGGAAAAAAGAAGATGTAATGGAGAAGTATGATCAATTACTCGTCCAGCTTTGTGTTAATGAATGCTTTGATTTAAAAAGTGTAATCACTGGCGAATATAAGTATACATATGAAGAAGTAGAAAGCATTGTTTTAGAATTTAATGAAAAGTATAATGTAGCTATTTTGATTAAAGATGTTTGTAAAGAACTACAGTTTACATATGGAATTGATATGGAGATAACGAGAACAGCTCGGGTATAAACATCTCAAGTATAGAAAAAGGAAAAAGAAAGCAGATCCTTTGCTTTCTTTTTTTATGTAAGAAAAGGGAGAGTAGGTTTAAAGATGAAGGGGAAGTTACAAAATATTCATCCACTTGGAATGAGTATCATTATAGGGACATTATTTGCTAGGTTTGCAACTTCAATGAGCATTCCTTTTTTAGCGATTTATTTAACGACTGTTAAAGACGTATCAGCTGGAATGACCGGTGCTATCATTGGAACGAGTGCGCTTGTTGGAGTTTTTGCTAGTTTTATTGGGGGGAATTTATCGGATCGATTTGGCCGGAAAACGATTATGATATGGTCCATGATCGTTTGGATTTTTGTATTTATAGGGTTTTCAGTTGCAGATCATGTTTTTAGTTTCTTTCTATTAAACGCTTTGAATGGGTTATGTCGGTCTTTTTTTGAACCGACATCAAGAGCGTTATTATCAGATTTAACAAAACCAGAGTATCGTTTACTTGCGTATAATTTGCGGTATGGGGCAGTAAATGTCGGGGTAGCTGTTGGTCCAATTGTTGGATTGCAGCTCGGAAGTGCAAAATCAACAATTCCTTTTTTAGTAGCCGCTGGAGTGTACATTTTATATACAGTTATATTAGCGCTTCAATTTAAGAAATATCCACTTGATAAAAAGAAAGTAACTACAAAAAATCCGGTCACAATGTTAAATGCGGTTCGGATTTTGCGAAAAGACACAGTATTTTTAGTGGCTTTAGTCGGGATTATTTTGAGTAATAGTGGTTTTTCACATTTAACGACGACACTATCTCAATATTTTGCAAACGCACATATATTTCAAGATGGAGTAAAACTGTTCTCATATATGCTAACTTTAAATGCAATTACAGTAGTAGTTATTCAATACCCTGTTATTCAAATGTGTAAAAACTATACGCCGTTAGCGTCTATTATGGTTGGAACGTTATTTGTGAGCGGGGGATTGTTTGGATTTGGACTAGTAGAATCTATGTTAGGGGCTGCTATATGTACAATTATTTTTACATTCGGAGAAGTATTAATGTTTTCAATGACAGATGTATTTATTGATGAGATAGCTGTTTCACATTTGAAAGGGACATATTTTGGAGCTATGGGTTTTTCAGGAATTGGTGGAGTAATCGGGCCATGGTTTGGTGGGATACTTCTCGATTATTATGGGTATCAAAATGGCTTTTTAGTATTTTTAATATTAGCTATATTTTCAAGCATAGCGTTCCCAGTTCTTTTAGTGACAAAAGGTTTATTGAAAAAAAGATACTTTAGAAATTCTAAAATAGAAATACATGCGAAATAACATAAGCCCGAGCAAACTAAAAGGTTGCTCGGGCTTATATTTGTATTTATATCAATCGTTAATTCGAAAAAAGACTTTTTCTTCATGCTTATTGGCAACTTCGTTTTTGGAAATATGAATGGCTAAATATCCATTCTCTAAGCAGGCTAGCATCTTCTTGTAAATGATATTAGCAGGTAAAGGAATGATCCGCTGTAAAGAAGTGTTTTTATGAAGTATGCAAATGTTTAGGCCTGTCTCCATCTTTTTAATGAGTACATTTTGTGCAGTTGCATTTGGTACATCTGTTTCCAAAATGTATTCTTGTTCTGTTTCACAAAGGTCAATATGAATTTGATTTGGAAAACTAAAGTTACTACAAGAATCAGAACAAAATTGATCCATCCATTCTTCGAAACCATCAACATGAAAAAGACAATCCTTCTTTTTCTTGCCCATGTAAGACACCCTCCGTAAAATCTCAATTCATACTATGTTATGCATGAATGAACTAGAGGTGAAGAATAAATGAAAAAATATAAACATTGTATGTGGCAAAGGTAGCTAGTGTGAATATTTTGTTTTACATATCATGATGCGCATGATTTTTTTGACGAGAATGGTTACGGTTTTTCACTTTATGAGATCCGCTTAATGGTTCAGGTTGGCCTTTTTTTTCTTTAGATTCACGATTGTTTTTGCCCATTGTATATAACACCTCCTCTTCCTATTAGAATGAGAGAAGTTTGCTAATTTATACGAGAATGTTTTTAGAAAAAAAGGTAAAGATAAATGGGACTAACTATTATAGAAAGGGGATTGTATAATGCCATATCATAAAGATAAACAACAAGCTTTTCAAGCTGCACAGCAAGGAGTTACACAAGCAGAAAATACATTTAACAACATTGTAAAAAATGATCCAAACTACGGTCATGATTTAAAAGAGTTACGCCAAGAGGTCCAGGAAGCGTATGAACAGATTCAAAATGCGCTAGAAGTAGCTTCGGAAACACAACGTCCACAACTTGAGCAATACGAAAATAATCTCCAAAATATTATGCGAAATGTAGATCAATTAGAAAAGTAAATGAGGTTGTTGTGTATTCGACAACCTTATTACTTTAACGAACGCTATGTTGAAACAGAAGGTTTTTCTATTAGTTTTTTCTTTACTATGCGCAGTACATATATTTCAAGTGGACAAAGTGGAAGCTAAAATGTTGCTCAGAAAAGAACTAGAGCCAACTGGCTATGTAACGTGGGAAGTGCCAAATAATGAAAAGGTTATTGCAATTACGTTTGATGATGGACCAGATCCAACATATACGCCGCAAATTCTAGATTTATTACATCAATATAAGGCAGAAGCGACTTTTTTTATGATTGGATTTCGAGTTCAGCGTAATCCATATTTAGTAAAGCAAGTGTTGAAAGAAGGACATGAAATTGGAAATCATACGATGAATCATTTGTATGCGAGTAATTCATCGGATGAAAAATTAGAACATGATATTTTAAATGGAAAGAAATATTTTGAAAAATGGGCGAAAGAACCTTTATTGTTCCGTCCACCAGGTGGATATATTAATGATGCTGTATTTACTACGGCAAAAAGAGCTGGGTATCAAATTGTTCTATGGTCATGGCATCAAGATCCTCGTGATTGGGCGAATCCAGGTACTGAATCCATTGTAAATCATGTTGTGAAAAATGCTAAAAGTGGAGATATTGTACTGTTGCACGATGGAGGAAGTGATCGTAGTCAAACAGTGGCGGCATTAGCAAAAATTTTACCTGAGCTG
Source organism: Bacillus sp. S4 (assembly GCF_040838205.1). Classification (NCBI taxonomy): domain Bacteria; kingdom Bacillati; phylum Bacillota; class Bacilli; order Caryophanales; family Bacillaceae; genus Bacillus; species Bacillus sp. S4. The sequence goes on along the minus strand of NZ_JBFPJI010000022.1, from coordinate 22,081 downwards.
AAAAAGCAGGGTTATCGATTTGTAACAGTTTCGGAGTTATTACGTTATAAACATTAGAGAAAATCCCAAAAGGTGTACCTTTTGGGATTTTTCGTTACTGATTCTTTTTTCGTTTCTTATTATTTTGTCGCTGCGCTGGTGTTAAAGGTTCGTTTGCGAACTCTTCGTTATAACCAGTTCCTTGTCCTTGTGCGGATGCAGCATTCATTCCTGAAATAATGTGATTGGCTTTTCGTTTACCCATTTTTCTCACCTCTATAATGTTTTTTATAGACGAACCATGAGTCGTTCATAGCATATATGAACGTAAAGTAAAACGCTGAAAGAGTGCTTTACTTTATAGTAATAGTATTAATAAAGAGCATGGACACTATTCAAATTTAGAAAGATAAAGAAAACTTATGATAATCCATAAGTTTCTTATTATTTACTTATTTAGAAAGTTGTAATAAGATATTATCGTAAGGTATTGAAAAGTTTGTCTACATTTTATATTCAGACAACTTAGTCACGTTTAACAGGGGGGAAACATAATGGTCAAACATAATCCATTTCAATCACGTGCAACTTTTGAACTAGATGGAAAGACGTATCATTATTATCAATTGAAAGCGCTTGAAAACGCAGGGGTTGGCAACGTATCTCAATTACCATATTCCGTGAAAGTTTTACTTGAATCTGTACTTCGTCAAGTAGACGGACGCGTAATTACAGAAGAACATGTTACAAATTTAGCGAAATGGGGAACGAAAGATGTTCAAGATATCGATGTTCCATTTAAACCATCTCGTGTAATCTTACAAGACTTCACAGGTGTTCCAGCTGTTGTAGATTTGGCTTCGCTTCGTAAAGCAATGGCAGATATGGGCGGAGATCCTGATAAAATTAATCCAGAAATTACTGTAGACCTTGTAATTGACCACTCTGTACAGGTTGATAGAGCGGGTACAGCAGACTCGCTTGCATTCAACATGGACTTAGAGTTTAAACGTAATGAAGAACGTTATAAATTTTTAAGCTGGGCACAGAAATCATTTGATAACTACCGTGCAGTTCCACCAGCAACAGGTATTGTACACCAAGTAAACCTTGAATATTTAGCACCGGTTGTTCATGCGGTGAAAAATGCTGAAGGTGACTTAGTTGCATACCCAGATTCATTAGTTGGAACAGACTCACATACAACAATGATTAATGGTATCGGTGTTCTTGGATGGGGCGTTGGTGGTATTGAAGCAGAAGCAGGAATGCTTGGACAGCCTTCATATTTCCCAGTGCCTGAAGTAATCGGTGTGAAATTAACTGGTACACTTCCAAGTGGTACAACAGCAACTGATGTTGCATTAAAAGTAACACAAGTGTTACGTCAAAAAGGTGTAGTTGGTAAATTTGTTGAGTTCTTCGGTAGTGGACTAAAGAGCATGCCTTTAGCTGACCGTGCAACAATTTCAAATATGGCACCAGAATACGGTGCAACTTGTGGATTCTTCCCAATCGACGACATTTCATTAGAATACTTACGTTTAACAGGTAGAGATGAAGAGCAAATTCGCGTTGTTGAAGAATATTGTAAAGCAAACGGTTTATTCTATACAGCAGACAATAAAGATCCAATCTATACTGATCTTGTTGAAATTGATTTAAATGCAATCGAATCTAACCTTTCTGGACCGAAACGTCCGCAAGATTTAATTCCGCTTTCAAATATGAAAGAAGAGTTCCATAAGGCTGTTGTAGCACCAGTTGGAACACAAGGACTTGGATTCAATGAGCAAGAGTTTGATAAAGAAGTGAAAGTTACATTAAAAGATCAAGAAGTAACGATGAAAACAGGCGGAATTGCAATCGCTGCGATTACAAGCTGTACAAATACGTCAAATCCATACGTATTAATTGGAGCAGGTTTAGTTGCGAAGAAAGCAATTGAAAAAGGACTTAAAGTACCTGGTTACGTAAAAACATCATTAGCACCAGGATCTAAAGTTGTTACAGAGTACTTAGATAAGTCTGGTTTAACAACGTATTTAGATCAATTAGGTTTCCAAACAGTTGGTTACGGCTGTACGACTTGTATCGGTAACTCTGGTCCATTAGCAGAGGAATTAGAAGAAGCAATCGCAGCAAACGATTTATTAGTAACATCTGTTTTATCTGGTAACCGTAACTTTGAAGGTCGTATTCATCCACTTGTAAAAGCAAACTACTTAGCATCACCACCACTTGTTGTGGCATATGCACTTGCAGGTACTGTTGATATTGACCTGAAAAATGATGAAATCGGTAAAGATGTAAATGGTAATGCTGTTTACTTTAATGATATTTGGCCATCAGCTAAAGAAATTGAAGATGTAGTTCAAAGTGTTGTTACATCTGAATTGTTCAAAAAAGAATATGCACAAGTATTTAACAGTAATGAGCGCTGGAATGAAATCCAAACTTCAAATGAAGCTTTATATACTTGGGATAATGATTCAACATACATTCAAAACCCACCGTTCTTTGAAGGATTATCTAAAGAGCCGGGTGAAGTTGAAACGTTATCAGGTTTACGCATAGTTGGTAAATTTGGAGATTCTGTAACGACAGACCACATTTCACCAGCAGGTTCAATTGGTAAGCATACGCCAGCTGGACGTTATTTACTAGAAAACGGCGTACAACCAGTTGACTTTAACTCTTACGGTTCTCGTCGTGGTAACCATGAAGTTATGATGCGTGGTACATTCGCAAACATCCGTATTAAAAACCAAATCGCACCAGGAACAGAAGGCGGATATACAACATATTGGCCAACTGGTGAAGTAACATCTATCTATGATGCTGCGATGAAATATAAAGAAGATGGCACAGGCCTTCTAGTTGTTGCTGGTAAAGACTACGGTATGGGAAGTTCTCGTGACTGGGCTGCGAAAGGTACAAACTTATTAGGTATTAAAGCAGTAATCGCAGAGAGCTTCGAGCGTATTCACCGCAGTAACTTAGTATTAATGGGCGTATTACCATTACAATTTAAAGATGGAGACAGTGCTGAAACGTTAGGTCTTGTTGGTGATGAGTCATTTGAAATTCAAATTGACAAAACGGTTAGACCACGCGATCTTGTAAAAGTAGTTGCAATCGATTCAGAAGGAAAAGAGAAGCAATTTGAAGTAGTAGCTCGTTTCGATAGTGAAGTTGAAATTGACTACTACCGTCACGGTGGTATCTTGCAAATGGTTCTTCGTTCGAAAATCGAAGAGTCTAAAGTGTCAAACTAAATAATTGAAATGAATGATAAGGAAGCTAACATTTGTTAGCTTCCTTACTTTATGTACAGAGGAAAAGGATGAAACCAATTTGGTTTCATCCTTTTCTTTTTATTATGCAAAATTGGAGGAATGACAATGAATGAGTATAGAAGAATAATGTTGCCGCTACTACAAGAAAAGTTATTGTTAATTAGTGCGATTTGTAGCGGGATAGTAGCTGCCATTTTAAATTTATCCCGTCCGCTATTTATGGGGCTAATTGTAGATAACCTTATTCAGCGGGAGTTAAAAGGTGCGTATGTATATATTGCTTTGTTTGCAGGGAGCCGCTTTTTGATGTGGGTGAACAATCTGTTATTTGATTATGGAAGCTCAAAAGTAAGTCAGCGAATATTACGAGAGAAGCGTATAGATGTATTACGTCATTTTTTCTTATTACCGTTTGAAGAAAGTGAGAAGGTAAAACAAGGGGAGTTAGAAACATTAGTCGTTTCTGATATTCCAAATTGGGTAAGGTTATATGGATCTTTATTAATAGAATACATCCACGCTATTGCACAATTTATTGGTGCGTTCATAGCTCTACAACATATCGATGTACAGTTCATATGGTGGATAACCCCGTTTTTATTTTTAAGTGCAATGGTTCCAATGTTTATGGGGGGAAAGGTAAGAAATATTGCGAGTATTTCTCAAAAGAATCAATCAATTGTTGTAGAGATGGTGTCACAATTTGTAAAAGGTATACAAGATTTGCGTAGTTTACAAAAAGAGAGCTGGGCAATTGGCTTATTTAAAGGAGTGACAGTAAAATCTTATAAAACAGAAGTAAAGAAGACGATGTTGCAACATTGTATTGGGATAGTTGGAACGGTAATAGAAACAGGAGCATATATAGTTGTTCTTATTATAGGAGCAAAAAAAATAATAAAAGGGGATATGGAAGTCGGTTCGCTTGTGGCGGTATTAGCTACAATTGAGATGTTATTTTTCCCCGTTCGTTATGCGAGTGATTTATTGATGATGACACAAGTTGCTATTGCTTCGGCCAGCCGAGTTTTTTGCTTTTTAGATATACAGGCTGAATACAGAAATGTAGAAAGAGCGATGGGAATGAGATTAACAAATGTTTCATTTCAAGAGAACGGTGAAGAGAGATGTAGAATTAAAAATATTCATTTGCAAATTAATCCTGGCGAACTCGTTATTATTGTGGGGGAAAGTGGTGCAGGAAAAACGACGCTTTTAAAATTAATCACGAGTTTATATAAACCATCTAATGGTAGTATTGCTTATTACGGTAATAAAGCTCGTATGACTACTATATGGCAGGAGCCTCGTTTTTTTCGAACGACAGTAAAAGAGAATATGTATTTTCAAGAAGGGGTCTTAGAAGAACAGTTAGAAAAAAATATTGAACTTGTAAATGCGAAGTCGATTATTAGGAGTTTATCTGAAGGTATTCAGACTGTACTACATAAAAGCGGTGAAGAGTTTTCGGGAGGAGAGAGAAAGCGTCTTGCGTTATTGCGAGCGATTGTATCAAATCCGAATCTCATTATTTTAGATGAACCGACTGCGGGATTAGATCCGAGCAATCAAGAAGTGGTTTGGAATATGCTTAAAGGGCTAGGGGGGAATGTAACGAGAATTGTGACGACACATGATGTCGAGAGGGCGATGATAGCGGATCGGATTGTTGTCATGAAGAATGGAATTATTGTGGAATGTGGGGATCCTAGAGAATTATTAAATTGTAAGTCATTGTTTAAAGAGATGCTAATAAAAAGATAAGAGCTATATAGCGCTCTTATCTTTATTCACTCTTATTAAGTTGGTACGTATATGATTCAGTATCGCTAGTACTAAACTCTTTGACTAGAGTAAGTTCATTTGTATCCGGATTATATTTGAAAATTTTGACCGTACGTTCGCTACTTAGTGATGGATTATATTCTTGAAGAGCAAATGTTTCCACCAGCAATCTGTGTCATATTACTGGTGGAAACATTTTCTATGGAATCATGATTTGTAGAAATTTCAACGACTCTTTTCGCAGTTTTTATATGTATTTCTAATTATATGATAAAAAGGAAAATATTTCATCTTAGTTAAAAATATTCCGACTATTTAGAATGTGAATATTTCCAAGCTTGTCCGTATAAGCTAAAATAAGGTATATAGTATTTTGATGATTATGTTATAAGAAGATAAACACGTTAGGGTGATATAAAATGTGGCGGAAGCTTACGATTATTGTAGTGTTACTTTGTTTAGCGGGATATGCAGCTTATGATCAGTTTGGTAAAAAGGATCAAGTAGTACAAGGGAAGCAAGAAAAAAGTGAAGCTGTTATGAAAGAGATGATTGCAAGGAATGGTATTGAAATAGGAAAGAATGCACCTGATTTTGAATTAACGAAGTTAGATGGAAAAAATGTGAAGTTATCAGATTTAAAAGGAAAGAAAGTGATTTTAAACTTTTGGGCAACGTGGTGTGGACCTTGTCAGCAAGAAATGCCCGATATGGAGGCCTTTTATAAAGAGCATAAGGAAAATGTAGAAATTTTAGCAATAAATTATACTCCTTCAGAAAAAGGTGGGGGAGAAGAAAAGGTAAGCAACTTTGCGAAGGAAAAAGGAATTACTTTTCCTATTTTATTGGACAAAAACATTGATGTGACAACAGCGTATAAAGTAATTACGATTCCAACTTCTTATTTTATAGACACAAAAGGGGTCATTCAAGATAAGTTTATTGGACCAATGACACAAAAAGAGATGGAAAAAAGGATTGCTAAATTAAAATAATGTTGAAAAGGTAGAGGTGGAAAGTTATCATTTCTGCCTTTTCTTTTTCACGTAGTGATAGCAGCATGTTATGATAAAAGAAATATAAACGTTTAGAGATAAAGGGGTGTTTGGAGTGGGGAATGTATCCTTACCGTTAGATTATGTTGTAATTGATTTTGAAACAACAGGATTTAACCCTTATAATGATAAAATTATTCAAGTCGCAGCAGTGAAATATCGTAATCATGAACTAGTAGATCAGTTTGTTTCGTATGTGAATCCAGAGCGTCCAATTCCGAGCCGGATTACGAGTTTAACAGGCATTACAAATTATCGTGTTTCAGACGCACCGACAATTGAAGAAGTATTACCTTTATTTTTAGCATTTTTACATACAAATGTAATTGTCGCTCATAATGCATCTTTTGATATGCGTTTTTTGAAAAGTAATGTGAATATGCTTGGGTTACCGGAACCTAAAAATAAAGTGATTGATACTGTGTTTTTAGCGAAAAAATATATGAAGCACGCGCCTAATCATAAGCTTGAAACGTTAAAACGAATGCTTGGAATTCGCTTAAGTTCTCATAATGCATTTGACGATTGTATTACGTGTGCGGCAGTTTATCAAAAATGTGCATCTATTGAAGAAGAAGGAAAAAGAAAAGTGCAGAAAGAAGTACTTGATGAAACGGTAGCATACGAAGCAGTAAAAGAAATTCTTATGCGAAATAAACGTGATATCGAATGGATTCGCTGTATGAATGTCGGGAGCTATTTAGATATAAAAGCTTTTTACCCAATTATTAGGATGAAGGTAAACGGGCGAAAGAAATATGTGTTAACAGAAAAAATGGAAGACGATGTAATTGGTATTTGTACGAGCTTAACGTGTGAGGCAGCATTGAAAAGTGAGATTGGCAACACGAGAATTATGATTGACAGTGTAGAGGACATTTTCAAGCTAGAGAGCTACATTTTAGAAGAATACGATTCTGTATTGCGAGCACTGCATGAATATAGAGTGAATGAAGAAGATGCTGATGAAGAAATTAAAAAATATTTAAATATAATGATGTGAAAAAATCCCATGCGTAATATTTGCGTATGGTTTTTTTGTTAAAACATAAAATTTTCTTACAAATCTGATTAAAGAGTTTTTCATTTGCTCATACTATGTAATAAGAAAACGTAGAAGAAAGGGTGAGCAGCATGAGAAGAAGTCGCCGTAGATCGTTTGAAGAACTTGTAAATGAAAATAAACAACAATTATTAAGCGATCGTGATGCAATCGATCGAATTGAAGAACGTATTGAAAAACGTTATGCAATGAAACTTTTTAAGCAGGCTGAATAATTCTTAACACTAGTACGATACTAGTGTTAAGGAGGCGATAGTAATGGGTAATCCGAAAAAGAATTCAAAAGACTTTGCACCAAATCAAATTGGAACACAATCGAAAAAAGCTGGTGGGAATAAAGGAAAGCAAATGCAAGACCAAACTGGTAAGCAACCGATTGTTGATAACGGTTAAAAAAGGAGAATGTTATCATTCTTCTTTTTTGTGAGGGAATTAAAGATATATTTTTAACAGGAATATGAAAAAAGGGCTGACTTTCGTCAGCCTTTTTTCGTGATTGTAAAGTTTTCGACGAGTAAACGCCAATTTTGTGGGAATGGTAGGCCAATCTTCCAATAGCTGATGCCGCCTATTCCTTGTTCTTTCATTAAATTAAATTTACTTTGAACGGACCGTGAATCTTCAAACCAAACTTCATGTTGTACGCCGTTTTCGTCAAAGTAATTGAAATGAGGAGCTTGAGCCGTGAAATCATAGCGGATAGGAACATTGTATTTACGAGCTAGTGCAACAGCTGCAACAGAGCTAATTGCTTTTGCAGGTGGATTTCCTTGTTTGAACGGCAGTTTCCAATCGAAACCGTATAAATTTTGACCCATCATAATTTTTTGTGGTGGCATTTGAGATTTTGCATATTGAAGTACCTCTTTCACAGGACCAATAGGAGAAATCGCCATCGGTGGTCCGCCTTGCCAACCCCAGTCGTATGTCATAATGACGACGAAATCAACAATTTGTCCTTGTGCTTTATAATCATGAGCTTCAAAAAATTTCCCTTTTTGATTGGAACTTGTTTTCGGTACAAGCGTTGTACTTAATGTGTACCCGCTAGGTAAGCGCGTTTTTACATTTCGTAAAAAACGATTATATGCTTCGCGATCTTCAGGTGCTACATTCTCGAAATCAAAATGAATATCTCGCATGCCGTATTTTTCAGCTGTTTGCAAAATGTTCGTAATAAATTTGTTTTGAATCGTTGCGTCGCGTAAAAAAACAGATGCCAGTTCGGTACTGAAATTTCCATTTTCAATATTTGTAATAACGAGCATAGGGATGGTTTTACCTTGCGTTGCAATATTAGCGATTTTAGCTGTTTCGGTTGGTTCTTTTAAAGTGCCGTCTCGTTTTGCTTCGAAGCTGAAGTAGGCTAAATATGTTAAAAATGGATTAATAGCACGTGTAGCATTTACTAAACTTTCTTTTATCGGTATTGTTGAAGGTTGTAAATAAGCGATGGATTCTACTGCTCGTTTTGTTCCTTTCGGTATATATAATTGTTGTCCGACATGAAGAATAGATTTTAATGAAAGGTTATTAACTTTAGCTAAACTGGCGAGAGGAACGCTATATGTTTGAGAAATTCGATAAAGGCTGTCACCAGGCTGTACATAATAGTTATTTCCTTTTGTATTAACGATAAGTGCCTGACCAACAACGAGTGTTTCGGCTGGGTTTAGTCCATTGTCTTTTACAATTTCTTCAGGTGTAGATCCATATTTTGATGCTAAACTATAAACACTATCACCGCTACGAACAGTTACAATTTGAATCATGTGTTTGCCCCTTTCGGTAAAAGATTCACTGTTTTTATTTTATTTTTGATTCCACTGTATTATGATTAAATGTATGCAAGGTAGCAGAAGTGAAAGAAGGCGAATAGAAATGTTTGTAGCAGAACATGAAGTTGAAATCCGCTATGCGGAAACAGACCAGATGGGTGTTGTTTACCATTCAAACTATTTAGTGTGGCTGGAACTTGGGCGCACGAAACTTATACAAGAATTAGGATTTTCGTATGTTGAAATGGAGAAAGAGGGAATTATCTCTCCTGTATTAGACTTGCAAATTTCATATCGTAAAGCGATGCGTTACGGTGAAAAAGCAATTGTGAAAACGTGGATTGATACTTTGAGCCCGCTGCGTGTTGTATATGGTTATGAAATTTATAACGGTGATGGCGAGCTTTGTATTACTGCAAGTACAACGAATATTTGTGCGAAAAAAGAAGGGTTCCGCCCTGTATCATTTAAAAAATTATATCCTGAGTGGTATGCGAAATATGAGGAAATTAAAAAAAAATAAAAAAAAGCGTGGCAGAAGCCACGTTTTTTTATTTTTCATAATTAAATTGAGGGAAATCATCACCGTCGTTAAGTGTCACTAATAAATTATGTCCATCGAAGAACCACTCATCATCGCCTTCAATAAAGAAGTTAATACCTTCTTCTTGCATTTGAACAGCAGGATGCGCAGGATCATCTTTACGAATACCTAAAGAAAGTCCTTTTTGCACAGTACTGCAACCACCGTATTGTACGAAAAAGCGTATTGTTTCACCTGATTGTAAGTGTAATTCGTTTTTATACCATTGTGCTGCTTCTTTTGTTACGGAAAGATTCATGTATAGTTCCTCCAAATTATGTTGCTTTTTCTTTAGTATAAAAAATAACGCAAAAAGACGCTATTAATATGCTTCACGTTTTCTTTTTGCGTTATGTGGGTTACGATCTTATTTTTGCTTTTTTGAAAAGTTTGCTTTTGGTTCAGTTTTATTTATAATTCGTCCGATATTTGCACGGTGTTTATAAATAACCATACCTGCTAATAAACACATCGCAATAATGAAGATTTTATCCCCGCTAACAATGGATGCAATAACAGCAATGACAGCTGTTACCATAGAAGAAAGTGATACGTATCTTGTTGTAAATAAAAGGCTGAAAAAGACAACAGCTAATATTGCAAAAACAACTGGTGAATAGCATAATAATACCCCAGCAGAAGTTGCAACTGCTTTCCCCCCGCGGAATTTTGCGAAGATCGGATAGACATGTCCAAGAACAGCGGCTAATCCAAACCATAGTGGGTGAATATCTGACCCGAAAATAATCGGTAGACTTGTTGCTAATGTACCTTTTAAAATGTCAGCAATTGTTACGATAAAACCTGCTTTTTTCCCTAATGTACGGAATGTATTAGTTCCGCCTAGATTACCGCTTCCATGCTCACGAATGTCGATTCCATAACCGATTTTTCCAACGACTAATGCAAATGGAATCGAACCGAGCAAGTAGGCAACGATAAATAAAAGATATGTAATAATCATGAGTTCAGTCTCCTTTATACAAATGTGTTGATAAAGGGTAAAAAGAGTTTTTCCCGTTCATTGTACCATACATTTGTAAAGAGCACATTTCTTTTTTACAAATGAAAAAGTCATTAATTTTTAAAAAAACTTTCACAGGAATGTTACATTTTTCACAGGAACAGAAGAACTATATGTTGTATGATTTTAATCAAAAGACAACAACATGTTGGTGGAGGGTTATGAATGTTGAAACAAAATGTACGTGGAGAAGAATTAATGAAAGTATTTGAGACAATTATTCACGGTAATGAACAAGATTTAATGCAGGAAAATGCAAATGTAGATGGCCGATCTCCAATGGGAGTAATGGGAACGTTCGCATCTGAGAGCGCAAAGTATTATGCAGTAGAAAAATTATTATCAGATCAAGTGAAAAAAGCGATAGATCAAAATATATTATATCCACATGATTTAGATTTTTATGCAACAGGAACAACGACTTGTTCGCAAATTCCGTTAGCGCAAATGCTTGCTAACGGTTTTCATACTGGACATGGACATATGAGACAACCGCAAGACATTAAAAGTGCATTGGCGCTTTCTTCAATTATTTTTCAGGCGAATCAAAATATGCAGCACGGTGGTCAATCGTTTGCACTCTTTGATATTGATTTAGCTCCATATGTGAGAAAAACAGTAGAGAGACATAAAAAACGACTACAGTCATATCCGCTTACGAAAGAACAAATAGAGGAATTTGCATGGAAAGAAACAGAAAATGATACGTATCAGGCGTGTGAGGCTTTCGTTCATAATTCAAATAGTATGCATAGTAGGGGCGGGGGACAAGTACCGTTTATTTCTATTAACTACGGAACAGACACATCGAAAGAGGGACGGCTTTTAATTAAGCAACTTTTAAAAGCGACGCAAGCTGGACTTGGTAAAGGGGAAACACCGATTTTTCCTATTCAAATTTTCAAAATGAAAAAAGGCGTGAACTTTGAAGAGTGTGATCCGAACTATGATTTATTTGAATTAGCGTTAGAAACGACAGTTGAGCGATTATTCCCTAACTTTTCGTTTTTAGATGCTCCGTTTAATGCTGTGCATTATGATGGTCGACCTGAAAGTGAAGTATGTTATATGGGGTGTCGTACTCGTGTTATGTCTAATATACATGGGGAAGAAACAGCAATTGGGAGAGGGAATTTATCGTTTACTTCTATTAATTTAGTGAAATTAGCGCTAATTAGTGGTTCGAAAGAAGCGTTTTTTGAAGCGCTAAGTTATTACTTAGATTTAGGTGTTAAGCAATTGTTAGAGAGATTTGCTTATCAATGTACAAAGAGAGCGAGAGATTTTCAGTTCTTATATTCACAAGGTGTATGGCGTGGTGGAGAAACGTTGCAACCTGAAGATGCTGTGGCACCGATTTTAAAACAAGGGACGTTAAGTCTTGGTTTTATCGGTCTTGCAGAATGTTTAGTAGCGTTAACTGGAAAGCACCATGGAGAAAATGAAGAATCATGGAAGCTTGGATATGAAATTATTTCCTTTATGAGGAAGAGAATGGATAAGGTGACGGAAGAACATCAACTCAATTTCTCTGTAATTGCAACGCCAGCAGAAGGGTTATCAGGAAAGTTTGTGAAGAAAGATAGAGAAGAATTTGGTGTAATTAGCGGTGTGACAAATCATAATTATTATACAAATTCGTTCCATGTACCGGTGTATTACAATATTCAAGCTATAGATAAAATTCGATTAGAAGGACCGTTTCACGCTCTTTGTAATGGCGGACATATTACGTACATTGAACTAGATGGTGCAGCTGTGCATAATCAAAAGGCGTTAAAGCAAATTGTACAAGCGATGGCGCAGTACGGAGTAGGATACGGCTCAATTAACCATCCTGTCGATCGTTGTAAGTGTTGTAGTTATCATGGCATTATCGGGAATGAATGTCCGAGCTGCGGAAATGAAGATGAGAATGAAATAGAAAGAATTCGCCGCATAACAGGATATCTTGTAGGAGATATGTCAAAGTGGAATAGCGCGAAACGTAGTGAAGAGATGGATCGGGTGAAGCATAAATGAAAGTTATGAATATCATTCATGATAGTGTAGTAGATGGAGAAGGGTTGCGGACAGTCGTGTTTTTTGCGGGCTGTCCGCATCGTTGTATCGGTTGCCATAATCCGAAATCATGGAATGTTTGCAATGGAACTGAAATGACGGTAGAAGAAATTGTGAAAGAGATTGAAAAAAATTCATTAACCGATGTAACATTTTCAGGTGGAGATCCATTTTTTCAAGCTGCTGAAGTGAAAAAAGTAGCAAAAGTAGTGAAGGATTTGAAAAAAAATCTATGGATTTATACAGGTTACACGTTAGAAGAGATACAGAGTGCTCAAAATAATGATATGATAGAATTGTTACATTATGGGGATGTTTTGGTCGATGGAAGATTTGAACTTGATAAAAAAGATTTAACACTTCCATTTCGCGGAAGCTCCAATCAACGTATTATTCGATTGAATGAGTAAAAAGGCGGGATAGGTTATATGAATAAAACAGTATTACTTGTTGAAGATGAAAGAAGATTACGTGAAATTGTTAGTGATTATTTTCGTAATGAAGGCTTTGAAGTAATCGAAGCGGAAGATGGAAAAAAAGCGCTAGAATTATTTGCTGAACATACAATTGATTTAATTATGTTAGATATTATGTTACCAGAAATAGATGGTTGGTCTGTTTGTAGACGAATTAGAAAAGAGTCAGCGGTACCAATTATTATGCTGACAGCACGTTCTGATGAGGATGATACATTACTAGGCTTTGAACTAGGTGCAGATGAGTATGTAACAAAACCTTTTAGTCCGAAAGTGTTAGTAGCTCGTGCAAAGACGTTATTGAAACGTGCGGATGGAGCGATAGGAGTATCAGAAGAAAATACTATGTCATTAGCTGGAATAGAAGTGAATCGACTATCTAGAACAGTTTTAGTAGATGGAGAAGAAATTATATTGACACATAAGGAGTTTGAGCTTCTCGTTTATTTAATGGAGAACAAAGGAATTGTGTTGTCACGCCAACATTTATTAGATCAGTTATGGGGATATGATTACTACGGTGATGACCGAACGGTTGATACACATATTAAAAAACTGCGAAATAAGCTAGGAGATAAGGCGAAGCATATCGGCACTGTTATTCGAGTAGGTTACAAATTTGAAGAATAACCTTTAATTTACTATGCATCCCGGCTTTGGGATATAGCAAATTTACACTCTCCTTTGTAGGTGAAATGTACAAAAAATACTTTTCTTGTCTACAATGATAGATAGGAGTATTTTTTTAATTGGATTTCACGATGAGTTCACAAGAAGGACACAAACTGTGACTATACTGAAAGTACGAATTCACCAGAGAGGGGAAATAAAACATGGGATATTACGACGGACCGAATTTAAATGAAGAGCATAGTGAAACGAGAGAAATGAAAAAATCAGGTAGTAAAAAAGGATATTTTTTCACAGGTTTAGTTGGAGCTGTAGTCGGGGCGGTTTCGATTAGTTTTGCAGCACCTTACATGCCGTGGATGCAAAATAATGCAGCAGTTTCGTCATTCAATTCTAATCAACAAGTAGAAGGTACTGTAGCTCCTGTTGTTAATAAAGTGAAGGGCGAAACTGATTTGCCAGGCATGATTGAAGGCGCAAAGGATGTTGTAGTTGGTGTAATTAATATGCAGAAGACTATTGATCCGTTTGCGATGCAACCGGCAGAACAAGAGCAAACAGCTGGTACAGGATCAGGTGTTATTTATAAAAAATCAGGAAATAAAGCATATATTGTAACAAATAACCACGTAGTAGACGGTGCAAATAAACTTGCTGTTAAACTGAGCGACGGAAAGCAAGTTGATGCAAAATTAGTTGGTAAGGACCCTTGGTTAGACTTAGCAGTTGTAGAGATTGATGGATCTACTGTTAATAAAGTTGCAACGTTAGGTGATTCCAGTAAACTTCGTGCTGGTGAAAAAGCAATTGCAATTGGTAACCCACTTGGATTTGACGGCAGTGTAACGGAAGGTATTATCAGTAGTAAAGAACGTGAAATTCCAGTAGATATTGATGGAGACAAACGTCCAGACTGGCAAGCACAAGTTATTCAAACAGATGCAGCGATTAACCCTGGTAATAGTGGCGGTGCATTATTTAACCAAAACGGTGAATTAATTGGAATTAACTCAAGTAAAATTGCACAGCAAGAAGTTGAGGGGATTGGTTTTGCAATTCCAGTTAATGTTGCAAAACCAGTTATTGAATCGCTTGAAAAAGACGGAGTAGTGAAACGACCAGCTCTTGGTGTAGGTGTTGTTTCATTAGAAGATGTGCAAGCTTATGCAGTAAATCAATTAAAAGTACCAAAAGAAGTAACAAATGGTGTTGTGTTAGCTAAAATTTATCCTGTGTCACCGGCAGAAAAAGCTGGCTTAGAGCAATATGATCTTGTAGTAGCATTAGATGATCAAAAAGTAGAAAATTCACTTCAGTTCCGTAAATACTTATATGAAAAGAAAAAAGTAGGCGAGAAAGTGGAAGTTACATTCTATCGCAACGGTCAAAAAATGACGAAAACAGCTACATTAGCAGATAATTCAGCTACAAAGAATCAGTAAATATAAACTTTAATCAGTGGAGAGTTCTCTTCCTTCTGCTTATTAGCGTACATCAATCGGAATAAAAGAAAGTCTCTTTCATGTTGAAAGAGACTTTCTTTATCGGATATAATAAAGGTATAGGAGGGATTAATTATGACAATTGAAAACCCAACTCGTACGGAAATTGGTGAAGTATTGAAGAAAAGTAAAACGATTGCAGTTGTTGGATTATCAGATAAGCCAGAACGCACATCATATATGGTTTCAAAAGCAATGCAAGATGCTGGGTATCGCATTATTCCAGTAAATCCAACAGTAGATGAAGTACTCGGAGAAAAGGCGGTTTCTTCACTGACGGATATTAAAGAACATGTGGATATCGTAAATGTATTTCGTCGCTCAGAATTTTTAAAGGATGTTGCGAAAGAGTTTGTAGAGATTGATGCAGATGTTTTCTGGGCACAACTAGGAGTACAAGATGAAGATACATATAAACTTTTACAAGAAAAAGGCTATACAGTAATAATGGATCGTTGTATTAAAGTAGAGCATGTAATGACAAAATAGTATAGACTTTAAAGATAGAAAGATTGATTCAGCCCTCGCTTTTTACATAAGTAGGGCGGATGAACGAGGTGTTCATCATGAGATTTTTTAAAGGCTGTTTTTGGGGATTGTTACTTGTTATCCCGTTTTGGATATTGATCATTTGGATCATGATAAAGGTCTGGAATGTATAATGTTGGAATACATATCCATTTCTCGTTGACAAACGATTATTTTTCTGAAATAGTAGCCTAGAGGAATCCTTGTGAAAAAAACAAGGATTTTTCTATTGAAAATAGTATATAAAAGAGATAAGATAACTTGCCAAAACTATAGTCGAGGCGTTATTCTATAATAGAAACATATGTTCTTATTTGATTAGGAAAGGGGCAAGGAGTTTGGTTAAGCATCAGTTCCAATATAATGAAGATGCAATTCAAGTGTTAGAAGGACTTGAAGCCGTTCGAAAACGCCCGGGTATGTATATCGGGAGTACGGATAGCCGTGGATTGCATCATTTAGTATATGAAATAGTAGATAACTCCGTTGATGAAGCATTAGCGGGATTTGGCGACGAAATTTCTGTCGTAATACATAAAGATAATAGTATTAGCGTAATTGATAAAGGGCGAGGAATGCCTACGGGAATGCATAAGCTTGGAAAACCGACACCTGAAGTTATTTTAACTGTACTTCATGCTGGTGGTAAGTTTGGCCAAGGAGGCTATAAAACGAGTGGTGGTTTACACGGTGTTGGGGCATCAGTTGTAAACGCCTTGTCAGAATGGCTAGTAGTAACGATTAAGCGTGATGGTAGCATTTATGAACAACGCTTTGAAAATGGTGGTACTCCTGCAACGACGTTAGAGAAAATCGGGAAAACGAAAGAGTCTGGTACAACGATGCACTTCAAACCAGATACAACTATTTTCAGCACAACAAATTATAATTATGAAACATTATGTGAGAGATTACGTGAATCTGCATTCTTATTAAAAGGAATGAAAATCTCGATAAAAGATGAACGTAATGATTTAGAAGATGTGTTTCATTATGAAACAGGAATTGAGGCTTTCGTTTCATACTTAAACGAAGAGAAAGATTCGATTCATCCAGTTGTATATTTCTCGGGTGAGCAAAATGGAATTGAAGCAGAGTTAGCGTTTCAGTTTAATGATGGTTACTCAGAAAACATTCTTTCGTTTGTAAATAATGTACGTACAAAAGACGGTGGTACACACGAAGCTGGATTTAAAACAGCAATGACACGTGTGTTCAATGAGTATGCTCGTAAAGTTTCTTTATTAAAAGAAAAAGACAAAAATTTAGAGGGTACAGATATTCGTGAAGGATTAGCTTCGATTGTTTCTGTACGTGTACCAGAAGACGTACTCCAGTTTGAAGGGCAAACGAAAGGGAAACTAGGTACAAGTGAAGCTCGTTCTTCAATTGATGCAATTGTATCTGAGCATTTAGCTTACTTTTTAGAAGAAAATCCAGATGTAGCTACACTTCTTGTGAGAAAGGCGATTAAAGCAGCGCAAGCACGTGAGGCTGCTCGTAAAGCGAGAGAAGAAGCACGTACTGGTAAGAAGAAGAAAAAATCAGAAGGTACTTTAAGCGGGAAGTTAACACCTGCGCAATCACGTAATCCTCAGAAAAACGAATTGTATTTAGTAGAGGGTGACTCGGCTGGTGGTTCAGCAAAGCAAGGGCGAGATCGCCGTTTCCAAGCGGTGCTACCATTACGTGGTAAAGTAATTAACACGGAAAAAGCAAAGCTTGCTGATATTTTTAAGAATGAAGAGATCAATACGATTATTTACGCAATTGGCGGCGGCGTAGGGAATGAGTTCGCTGTTGAAGATATTAACTACGATAAAGTTGTTATTATGACCGATGCAGATACGGATGGAGCACATATTCAAGTGTTACTACTGACGTTCTTCTACCGTTACATGAAACCACTTATTGAAGCTGGTAAAGTATTTATCGCACTTCCACCTTTATATAAAGTAAGTAAAGGAAAAGGGAAAAGTGAAGTAATTGAATATGCATGGTCTGATGAAGAATTAGGTGGTGTAACGAAAAAGGTCGGTAAAGGCTATATGTTGCAGCGCTATAAAGGACTTGGCGAAATGAATGCCGATCAATTATGGGAAACAACGATGAACCCTGAAACACGTACGTTAATTCGTGTGAAAATTGACGATGCATCAAGAGCTGAGCGCCGAGTTACGACATTGATGGGGGATAAAGTAGAACCTCGCCGTAAATGGATTGAGCGTAATGTACAATTTGGTATGCAAGAAGAAGGAAATATTTTAGAAAATGAAATGATTATGGAGACGGAGGTGGAATAACATGCAGGCAGAGAAGTTTCATGACCTCCCGCTTGAAGACGTGTTAGGTGACCGCTTTGCACGTTATAGTAAATATATTATTCAAGACCGCGCGCTTCCAGATGCGCGTGACGGTTTAAAACCGGTACAAAGACGTATTTTATATTCTATGTATGTAGAAGGAAACGTACATGATAAAGCGTTTCGTAAATCAGCTAAAACAGTAGGTAATGTTATCGGTAATTATCATCCACATGGTGATTCCTCTGTATATGAGGCGATGGTCCGTTTAAGTCAAACTTGGAAAGTACGTAATGTTTTAGTTGAAATGCACGGAAATAACGGTAGTGTTGATGGGGATCCAGCAGCGGCAATGCGTTATACGGAAGCACGTTTATCACCAATCGCATCTGAGTTATTACGTGATCTTGATAAAGAAACAGTAGAATTCGTGTCAAACTTTGATGATACGAGTGAAGAACCTGTTGTATTACCGGCAATGTTCCCGAACTTATTAGTGAACGGATCTACAGGGATTTCCGCTGGTTATGCAACAGAAATTCCACCGCATCATCTTGGAGAAGTAATTGATGCTACAATGATGCGTATCGATCAACCGAATAGTTCTGTGGAGGACTTGTTAACAGTTATTAAAGGACCAGATTTCCCTACAGGTGGTATTATACAAGGGATAGATGGCATTAAAAAAGCGTATGAAACAGGTAAAGGTAAAATTATTATTCGCGGAAAAGCAGAGGTTGAAACGATTCGTGGCGGGAAGCAACAAATCGTTATTACAGAAATTCCGTATGAAGTAAATAAAGCGAATCTTGTTAAGAAAATGGATGAATTACGTATAGATAAAAAGCTAGATGGAATTGCTGAAGTACGTGATGAGACAGATCGTACAGGTCTTCGTATCGTTGTAGAATTAAAAAAAGAAGCGAATGCTGAAGGTATTTTAAATTATTTATATAAAAATACAGATTTACAAATTCCATACAACTTTAATATGGTAGCGATAAATAATCGTCGTCCGACACTTATGACATTACCTAAGATTTTGGATGCATATATTGGGCATCAGAAAGAAGTTGTTACGAGACGTTCACAATATGAATTACGAAAAGCAGAAAATCGTCAACATATTGTAGAAGGTTTAAAGAAAGCATTATCAATTTTAGATGAAGTGATTGAAACGATCCGTGGGTCTAAAGATAAGCGTAATGCGAAAGATAATTTAAGTGCGAAATTTGGATTTACAGAGGCGCAGTCAGAAGCAATTGTTTCACTGCAATTATATCGTTTAACGAATACAGATATTACAGCACTAGAGCAAGAAGCAGCGGAACTTAGTAAGAAAATTATAGAGTTACAGACGATTCTACAAAGTGAAAAAAGACTTTTTCAAGTTATTAAAACAGATTTGAAGAGAGTAAAGAAAACCTATAGTGATAATCGCCGTGCGATAATTGAAGAGGAAATTGAAGAAATTAAAATTGATGTGGAAGTTATGATTCCGCAAGAAGATGTCATCGTTACTGTAACGAAAGAAGGCTATGTGAAACGAACAGGTTGGCGTTCGCATAATGCATCGAACGGGAAATACTTCGGTATGAAAGAGGGTGACATCTTACTTGAGCGTTTCGATACAAACACGACAGAAACCGTTCTTTTATTTACGAACAAAGGAAATTATATTTATCTTCCTGTGTATGAAATGCCAGAAATTCGTTGGAAAGATTTGGGTCAACACGTTGCGAATCTTGTTTCACTCGAGCGAGATGAATCGTTAATTTGGGCAACAGTCGTACCGAATTTTGAAGAAGAAAAACGATTTATCGTATTTGTTACACGAAACGGTATGATTAAGAAAACAGAATTAAACCAATATAAAGTGCAGCGTTATTCACGGGCGTTCGTTGCTGTAAACTTGAAAAAAGATGATGAAGTTGTTGATATATTTGCGACAGATGGGACAAGTGATATTGTTCTTGCAACACATGGTGCATATGCACTTGTATTCAATGAAGAAGAAGTAAGTCCAGTTGGTGTAAGAGCAGCTGGTGTGAAAGCAATTAACTTAAAAGAGGATGACTACGTTGCTTCTGGTAAACCGTTAAATGGTGAAAAAGATCAACTTATTCTCGTTACGCAGCGCGGTGCTGTGAAACGTATAAAGGCATCGGAAATTGAGAAATCAACGAGGGCGAAGCGAGGCCTTGTAATTTTTAAAGAGTTAAAACGTAATCCGTACCGCATTGTCGGTATTGAAATTGTTCGAGATGACGAATTAGTTTACATGAAGACAGAGAAACACATTGTAGAAGAAATTGATCCGAAAGCGTTTCGAAATAAAGACCGGTATAGTAACGGTAGTTTAGTACTAGATGTTAATGATACTGGTGAAGTAATTGAAACGTGGACGAAGAAAAGAACGGAATAAAGGGAGCATCTTGCTATGAATGATAGCAAGATGCTTTTTTCTAAGCAAATCATTATGTATATAAAAATAATCTTGTTATAATAATGAAATGAAATCGTTATCACAAATGGAGGGGCAGCATGAAAAAAATAGGTGTAGGGATTGTAGGATTTGGATTTTCTAGTACAACATTTCACATCCCGTTATTACAAACGATAGAAGAGTATGATATTCGTGCTATTTTATCATCAAAAGAAGAAGTAGTGAAACAAACATTACCAAATGCTGAAGTTGTTGGTACAATTGATGAATTAGTAAACCGAGCTGATATTGACTTAGTCGTCATTACTTCACCGAATACAACTCATTTTCCATATGTAAAAGAAGCGATTGTACACGGTAAGCATGTTGTTGTGGAAAAACCATTCGTTGTTTCAATTGAAGAGGGAGAAGAACTTATTTCATTAGCGAAGCAACATAATGTCGTTTTAAGTGTGTATCACAACCGTCGTCTTGATAATGATTTCTTAACGATAAAGAAATTATTACAAGAAAATAGAATAGGGAATGTATACGCATATGAAGCGCATTTCGATCGTTTCCGCCCACATGTACGTGATCGCTGGAGAGAAAAGAATTTACCAGGTTCAGGAATTTTATATGATTTAGGATCGCATTTAATGGATCAAGCATTATCATTATTCGGGAAACCAGATGCGATAAATGCAGATGTAATAAAACAACGACCAGGTGCAGAAATTGATGATTATTTTCATGTTGTACTTCACTACGGAGTAAAGCGTGTCATTTTACATAGTAGTAGTTTTGTGAAACAAGCTGGACCACATTTTACACTGCATGGCGATAAGGGTTCTATCGTGAAGTATGGTATGGATTCACAGGAAGAACAATTAAAGACTGGAATGAAGCCAGGGGATAATGGTTATGGAGCAGACCCTGAAGAGAATTTTGCTATTTTAGAAACAGAAGAAGAGTTAGTACGTATTCCAACAGAAGTCGGCTGTTATGACATGTATTATAAAGGTGTAAGAGATAGTATTGTAAATGGTGAGAAACCACCTGTAACAGCAGAAGAAGGCTTGGAAGTTATTAGACTTATTCAATTGGCAATTGAAAGTAGTGAAACTGGTAGAGTCATTTCGGTAAAATAAAAAAGACACGATTCAGTGTCTTTTTTTATTTTTGCGGAACAGAAAGTCCGTAAAAGAACATCGTAACTATATCTTGTATATGTTTTTCTCGATCCCCTTCAAGAAGCTGTGCCCCGAAATCATCACCTAATTTAGTGAACATTTGAATGTAAAGTAACATCATTTCTTTTGAAAGGTGTGGATTAATTTCATTTTTGCGCTGTGCTTGTTCTAATATTTCTAAATACCAAGGCAAGATTTTTTCGTTTTGATAACTATAAATAAATTCTCGGAGCGTTTCGTCTCTTTGCATCATTTGTAGTAACATATCAGGCTGAAATAACCCCCCAGTATTCATTTTTCTTACAATCATTTTTTGCATCATATCATGAAAAGGTAATTTTTCTTCTGCAAGATCTTTATAATATTGAAATTCAGATATTATAAATTCTTGTATAAG
>NZ_JBFPJI010000297.1:0-3921 GCF_040838205.1 Bacillus sp. S4 | reverse complement strand
GCTTAGGCTTATATACTAACTTTTGTACATTATATTATATACAGTTCATTATAATAAACAACAAAACGGAGGGACAAACTTTGAAAGCACCTATTCTTTCATATTTCATCTTATTTTTCGGCGTGTTCGCCTTATCAACTTCAGCAATCTTCGTAAAAATAGCAGATGCCCCTGCAGCAATCACTGCTTTTTATCGATTATTGTTTGCTACGGTAATTCTTTTACCGTTTCTAATATTTAATACAAACAATCGAAGCGAACTTCGCTCATTATCAAAAAAGCAATGGGGATTTGGACTCTTATCTGGATTATTTCTAGCAACTCATTATGTCCTATGGTTTGAATCATTACAGTATACTTCTGTAGCAAGTTCTACAGTTATCGTAACGTTGCAACCTTTATTTTCAATGGTCGGTGGTTATTTTTTATTTAAGGAACGGTTTACGAAAGGTGCGATTATAGGCTGCCTTATTGCAATTTCAGGAAGTATCGTGATTGGGTGGCAAGATTTTCAAATTAGTGGCGAGGCTTTATACGGCGATATTTTAGCTTTTATTGCTGCTGGCGTCATAACAGCTTACTTTTTCATTAGTCAACATGTTCGTAAAGACCTATCCCTAATACCGTACTCGGTAATTAGTTATGGTAGTAGTTCACTCTTTCTCGGTATATTTGCTTACACACAGCAGTCATCTTTCTTCAATTACACTGCACAAACATGGTGGTCCTTTATAGGTCTTGCATTCATTGCAACGATTTTAGGACAAACAATTTTCAATTGGTTATTAAAATGGATGAGTGCTACGGTTATCTCGATGAGTATTTTGGGAGAAACAATTGGAACTTGTATGCTAGCCTATTTCATTTTAGATGAAACAATTTCTTTACAGCAAGGACTAGGAATTCTACTTATTTTCATTGGATTAGCATCATTTTTATTACAACCGAAACAATCAAATCACAATTTATAAACAAGAAAAGCATGGCATTAGTTTGCCATGCTTTTCTTGTTTATTTATTATTGTGGGGATTGTTCCACCTGCTTTTGCTTTAGCCTTTGCTCCAATACATGAATCATGAAGAGGAAATGCTCTGCTTCTCTTGTAACGTGATCAGCAAGCAATGGATTAATAACACTTCGAATTTGGCATGTTTGAATTAATTCTAATCCTGCTTTCTTGAAATTCCTTAACTCAACAGTGGCGTTTTCACTATCTTTATTCATTTTCCCTATAATTGGATATGTCGGTTCTTTTTGATATAACATTGATTCAACATCTCTAGCTTGGTTAAGCAGAATTTCGAAATCATCACCGAATTTCAACGCTGTATGAACAAGATTTCTTTCCGATTGATCCAATAATGATCCAATAAAACGTGAGTGTTCCATCATAATACGCAGCCAGAAAACATTCTCACTAATAATCGCATCTTGAATAGGATCCATTTTTCCTTCGTTAAACTTTTGAAGTGTCCGCATAAAATATTCTGCTTCTCGTGCAACATGATCCACTAAAAGTGGGAAATTAAACCCTTTCACTTTACAATTGATGATTAAAATTAGTAAATTTCTTTTATAATTACGAAAAGCATACACTAACTGAATGCTCTCTTCATTTAATTGCCTAACTGCTTGAACAGTTTGCGGAATAGTAAATGCTTTTTGCAGCTGCCTATCAAACTGATTATAAAATTGTTCTACCTGCTGAATTAAATTTTTATCGTTACGGTTAAATCCCTCACCAAGAAACAAAGCATGCTCTTTCATAATACGTAACCAAAATCTATTTTCAGTTATAGATCGTTCAATAAATAATTGTTCTGTTAATGATTCAGGTGGAGCTGCTTTCAATTCCGGTGGCAACAGCATAGCCCGCTGTGGGTCCATAATAAAATGTCCAGGAATAGGTTGGTCTGTCGACATTACAATCACTCCTTGTTCCTTGAATGCGCAATTATGCTATGTATGAAAATAAATAAAATTTAAATATACTTATGCGATGGTTTTTTCAAGGTTTTTGAATTTTCCACATATGCATTCCCCTTGCACATAGAAATAGATTCTATTAAGTCATATGTTTTCCGGATCAAGATGATTCCTAATGCTTCCCCCGTTAAAACATCCGTTAAATAAAAATTGCTCTTTATTTTTAACAAACTAAAAAAGCATGGCGTCCTTTTGCCATACTTTTTTCAAAACAAATCGATATTTCTGTTCAATTTACCCCTCTATTTATTATGTACAATCAAACCATTTGGTCTAAAACGACTCATCATGATTTCGTTAACAAATTTCCCATGAGCCTTCAAATTCCCAACCTTTACACCCTCTTCGATAAATCCAAATTTTTCATATAATACTTTGGCTCTAGGATTCGTTTCTAATACACCAAGCTCCACTCGCTCTAACATTAGCCAATTATCAGCTAAATCAAGCATTTTTGTAAGAAGTGCTTTTCCAATTCCCTTATTGTGATATTCACTATCTACTCCGATGAATAAATCACCCGAGTGAGATCTTCGTCCTGGACTTTGGGTTAAACCGACAAATCCAACAACTTCTCCATCATATTCTGCTACAAATTCAAATTGATTCTGTGCTAAATTTCGAATTCTATTCTCCATTGCATCTACACGCATACTAGGTAGGAAAACCATATATGGTAAAACATCATCTTGAATGCATATACGATGAATTGCTCTAGCATCCTGTGTTTCTACTGCTCTAACGTTAATCCCCATCTTTCTCCCCTCCATTCAATTATCATATTCTAATATCCAATATTAAAATCCTGCCTACCCTTATTTCTTTGTGTTATTTTTATATAATTATTTCGATATAATATTCATTTTTTGAACATCATCTCTTATATTCCTCTCGTTCAAAATAAAAAAAACACTTAGAAGATACTAAGTGTTTTTTTGTTTAATTTTTCGCCCGATTATACAACTCAAGCAGTTCTTCTACTGGAATACCGTTTATTTTCATACCAGTTATATTACAATTTTCTATCTCAACGTTTTTAAGATTACTGTTACTTATTGTACATCCTTCCAAATCACATCTATCAAATAAAATAGGTTCCTTTTCCGCTCCAAGATTTGTATTCTTGAATTGAACTCCACCTAAAGTCACCAAATTAAATTTACTGCCCGAAAGATTTAAATCTGCATATGAGGAGTTCCTTAAATTTATATTTTTAAACTTTGATTGACTTAAATTACAATTACTCATATTAATATTCATTACATTGCTATAAACAAATGAGCTATCTTTTAAATTCACTTGATAATACTCTGAATTTGCCAAATTACAGTTTTCATATCGCCCAGTTTTCATATCATTATTATTAACTAAGTTCTCTTCGCTTGAAGCTGTCTTTATTCTCTTCACATAACAATATTCATCTTCCGTTTCAAAAATCGTTTCAAAGCCCATTTTTTTATAAAAATGATGATTATTAATTTGTCTACTAGACGTCTCAAGATCCCAAATTCTTACGCTTGGAAACTCTTCTTCTATAAAATCAATAACCTGTGCTCCAATTCCTATTCCTTGATGTTTAGGTTCTACAAATATACGATCAATTCTACCGTAAGACTTACCAGAAATCGTAACTATAATTCCACCGACAATTTCTTCGTCCATTATCACTTTAAAATAATCCAATTCTTCGATCGAATACATAGTCATCTCAATTGAAGAATATCCTGGTGGTTGAATGTTATAATCTATTACACCCTCTTGGCCACATAGCCATTGTTTTGCTTCTTCATCGAATGTTCTTTTCATTATTTCTGTCAACTTTTCGGCATCTAAGATTGTAGCTTTTTCAATAAATATCATAGCCATTTTGAATCCCCCTTAATATCATCTAGAAATAATTATAAAATAAAGAACATTAAAATAAAACATTTAAT
>NZ_JBFPJI010000296.1:0-3924 GCF_040838205.1 Bacillus sp. S4 | reverse complement strand
ACCTAATCGGGCTCCTAGTAGGCGTTGATCATCAAACTTCATAATTGCTTCTCCTTCCTTCACATAAATATAATTTACAAGTAATTATATTTATGGAAATAGCTCTAATGTAGACTATATCATAATTTACTAAAATATAAATATCATTTTTCTTCCCAATGAAAATTCCTGTTTTTTCATATATTTCGATACAAAAAAACTTTCTCAACACAAAAATAAGAATTTTCAGTTTTTTATCCCGTGAAAATCTATTATAATAAAGTTAATAAATGTTTGACCTCTCCTAATTCATGTACATATGGATGATCAGTAGTTGCTGCTACTGATCTATTTTTTTGATTTCAGAAAGCAAATACGCCGCATCCTTTCCTACACCACAAATAAGTGCCGAACCCCTTTGAGATTGCCAGGGCAATCCGATATAATACAATCCTCTTACTAGACTTATTCCCTTTATATGATTAGGAAATCCTTTCTCATTCACAGCCTTTTCTATTTCAATCCATTTATAATCTTGAACAAAACCAGTTGACCATATAATACTTTGTGCCCTATACGTATCACCATTCTGAAACATAATGTTATTTTCTGATGCACTTACTACTTTTCCCCATAGTTTTATTGCTCCATTACGAATGAGTTCCTTACCTTCAAAACCAAAAATAGGATCCTTTCTCTTCTGAAACCACCTTCCTCTCTTTGTATTTATTTCAGCATACAATAAACCTATTTTTTCTAACCAATTGAAAATACTTTTTCTAAAAAGATGTAACGGTAAAAACGTTAAAGGATGACTGATAGACATCGTAACTTCATGAGTTTTTGCAAGTTCTACTGCTATTTGCATGCCTGAATTCCCGCCACCTACTACTAGTACTCTTCCCTTTGGAATTTGCGATGGTGATATATATTGTGATGAATGTATTTGAAAAATATGTGATGAAAGATGTTGTGAAAATGAGGGGATGAATGGTTGCTGAAAACCACCTGATGCGATAATAACTTTTTTCGATTGTAAAATTTCTGTAGGAGTGTGTAATTCAAATACTTCTTTCTCTTTCCTTATTTTTAAAACTTCAGTTTGCAATTGTACGGGTAATTTATAATGCCTTGCATATCCTTCTAAATAATTTGCAATCTCATCTTTATATGGAAATTCATTTTTCTCTCCTATTAATGCCATACCTGGCAAACTACTATATGCCCTCGGTGTAAAAAGCTGCAAAGAATCATATCGGTTTCTCCATGAATCACCAATTTGGTTTCCCGCCTCAAGTAATAAGAAACTATATCCTTCCTGCTTCAAGTAGTATCCCATTGTTAATCCAGCTTGACCAGCTCCAACGATAATTATATCTTTCACTCCAATCCCTCCTTCTCACAAACACATGAATACATGTTCATATGTTCATACGTTTCCATAATCATAACATTTTATTTTTATATAATTCAATATCTACCCAAAATAAAAAGAGCAGTTCACTATAAAGTAAACGCCCCTTAATATGTATCATCTCGTTACTCATTAATATTTCAATTGTCCCTAAAGGATCTAACGGCCCATACACACTATCACCTAAATTTATTATCATTTCGACCTTACGACGTGAAATATCTTTTAATACCGCCTTTAAAGCGTGACTATTTCCATAAATATCTGAAATTATCACTATTTTTCTTTTCATTGTAACCCCTATTTTGATAAATTATTTATGACCCCTCAATTTCTAAACCATTTCCTCATAAAATGTAATTCTATTTGAAAATGGATCAATCACTGTTAATTCAAGTGTATCCCAAGGTGTTTTTTCTATATTAGGTTTAGAATATAAATATTCTTTACTCGATAATACAGTTTGGTAGTTTTTTAAATCTTTCATTTTCACACGAATCGCACCGCCTGGTGATGCATCACCATGATGCTCAGATAAATGTATCACAGCATCCTTTAACGAAATTTGCATATATAATGGCATATTTTCCTCATACCTATGCTCCCAATCCAGTTTAAATCCTAAAAAATTAAAGTAAAATAACTGAGCCTTTTCAATATCAAAAATTCTAAATATAGGTGTAATCATTTATAATACCCTCCTATTTATAAACATCAGCAGCCAATTCCCTCAAAATATCCACATTCATCACTTCAAAGCATCCATTGTTTTTCTGTATTATCCCTTTATCACAAAAAACATTTAATGTTCGTAATAAATGCCGATAACTCGTTCCTAACAATTCGGCTGTTTCCGTTAAATTCCCACTAAACACAATTCTATTTCCGTGCTGAACCGCTCGTTCCCCTGCTGCTAACATATAACTCGCAAGTCGATTTTCAAGCGGATATAGTAAATTAATTGTACTATTCTTTGAAAGTCGATTTAATTTGTGGGCTAAAGAACCGCAAATGCATCTTAAAAATTTCGCATCATGAAACAACTGATTTCTAACTTTCCCTAAAGGCAAACCAACACAATAAGAATCTGCCATTACTTGTACGTTTGAAGTGATCCTTTGAGAGTGAATTAACTCTACATCCCCTAACAATTGCAAGCTATCATAAAAACATAATAATACAGATTTCCCGTTACTTAATGTGTTAAATGCTTTTGCTTTTCCTTCAACAAAGAAATATAAATAATCTATCTCTTCATTTTCTCTACAAATGAACTCATTCTTTTTAAAAAATATAAGTTCCATATATGACTTCATATCACTACTAAAAAATGAGTCAATATTATTTTGTTTCATATAATCTGCTAATTTATTTGAATTACATACTTTCTTCATAGTTCCCCCACCTTTACAACTCATCCCCATTTTAATCAAAATTTTCTTCTTCTACTATGACATATGTCATAGTAATACACAATTTCAACATGATACAGTCATTACAAACATGAAATACAAAGGGGATATTACATTGTATAACTTTCTTTCTGTCTTTATTGGTGTGCTTATTGCCATTATGCTCCCATTGAATGGGATTTTATCTGAGTTGATTGGCAATTATACAGCGAGTGTTGTCATTCATCTTGTAGGTTTAGTAGCAGTTGTTTTCGTGCTAGTCCTTAACAAAAATAAAATTCACTTTGAAAAAGATATTCCGCTTTATTTATATAGCGCTGGAGCGATTGGTGTATTCACTGTTCTTTTTAGCAATATAAGCTTCTCTGCTCTTGGTGCCTCTATTACTATCGCATTAGGCTTACTTGGTCAATCTATTGCTTCTATCGTAATTGATCATTTCGGTTTATTAGGTATGAAAGTTGCGAAGTTTGAAAAGAAAAAACTAGTTGGGTTATTCTTCATCTCTTCTGGAATTATTATCATGACAATTTATTAATGGGGGCAAGAATATGTTATATATTTGTATCGCTATTTTAGTTGGAGTATCCATCGTTGTTGCTAGAATTATTAACGCGAATTTAGCAAAGAAAATTGGAAATTGGGAAGGTACGTTTTTTAATTATATTACTGGATTATTTTTCTCTATGTTATTTTTAATTTTCAGTTCAGATTCGTTGTATATTTCTAGTCATACACTGCAATCCATACCTATCGCTGTATACTTAGGCGGATTAGTAGGTGTTATCGTCATCTCATTATCAAACTATATTACTCCTAAAATTCCAGCATTTTATTTAACGTTACTCATCTTTATCGGACAATTGTTTACGGGGACTATCATTGATTTCTTCTTGTCACACGAACTCTCAATGGGCAAAATTGTCGGTGGAATTTTCGTATTAATAGGGCTTACTTACAATTTACTCGTTGATCGCCCTATAAAAACTGTGAAGCATAGCCACGTACAACTATAATACTTTACGCTTACCTATCATATATTAATAGAAAAGCTCTTCATACAAAGTAACAGAGAGGAGAATATTCTATTAAGAAAATCATTTTACTGCTAGGTAGTGC
>NZ_JBFPJI010000295.1:0-3955 GCF_040838205.1 Bacillus sp. S4 | reverse complement strand
CTCTTATACATATAATGAAAAAAGTGATGGCTAATCCCATCACTTTTTTTCACTCACTCTATTTTTTCTCTAATCCTTGTCCAAATGCTTTTAAGAAACTAAAACCGAATGTAATCGCCCTGTTGATATCTGGATCTTTTAATACCTTAAAGAAATCCATCACTTTTGTTTTCTTTCCGTTTTTCAGCTCATCCGTTGCAAATTGTAATCCAGTGACTAAACTAGATGTTATTTGTTTCGTTATTTCTGGGTCCACTGAAGATAATGCCTCTCCTGCCCCCATCATATTGTTTAGTGCGTTTTTTACTGGTTCACGATTCAATTGTTCAACAGCTATTTTGGAAACATCTTCTTTTGCAGCAAGTAAACTAATTGCTGCATCTAAAATTCCAGCTTTTTGCAACTGCGCTAATAGCTGCATCGTCTCTTCTACTGCTGCTCTATTTTCAGCTAGATCATTTAACAGTTCATCTGTTACTTGCTGTTTTTTTTCTTCTTCTGTTACAATCTTCTTTTTAATTAAAGTAATCTCTTTTGCCATGATCTCCGCCCCCTAATTCTGGTCCACAAGTGATACGTATTGTTTTCTTTGCCACTTTTGCTCGATTTCAACACCATTTTGTGGATGACGTTTTTTATCTCTCGGGTTTGAAGATGGTAACGGACGATTTCCTTTTTCACGTAATACGCGCAGTTTCACCATTGTTTGTTTATAAGCTGGTGTACACGTATAAATGTCTGTTGCTGTTCCTGTTAAAATATTGATTGCCTCTTCATTTACTGTCGCATGCATCGGCAAATATAACTCATTTCCAGTTACACGATCTGTAACAAGCGCTTGTACTTTAATCGTTCCAAATGGTGATGCTAACTCTACAAGACCACCATCTTTCACATTGCGTTCTTTAGCAAGTTCAGGTGAAATTTCAACAAATACTTCAGACACTTTAGATAAAATTCCAGCCGACTTATTCGTCATATTTCCTTCATGGAAATGCTCTAGTATACGGCCATTATTTAATAGTAAATCATACTCATCTGGTGCTACAACTGGCGGAACCCATTCATCTAGTGATAATCGTGCTAGTTTGTCTGGGAAGTTAAATCCATCTACATATAATAACGGTGTATCACTACCATCATGGCTACCCCAACATAAACTATTCCAGCCTTCTAAACGGTCATACGTTGCTTGTGAATATAACGGGGCAAGCGATGCAATTTCATCCATAATTTCACTTGGACTTCCATAATTCCAGTCTCCGCCCAGTGCACGAGCTACTTTTTGTAAAATCCACCAATCTGGTTTAGAATCACCAAGTGGCTTCAATACTTCATACAATCTTTGAATACGGCGCTCTGTATTTGTAAATGTTCCTTCCTTTTCTAAGCTTGGTGCTGCCGGTAAAATAACATCGGCAAAACGAGCTGTTTTCGATAAGAACATATCTTGAACAACAAGGAAGTCTAAATTCGCTAAAATATGTTGTACATGGTTGGCATTTGAATCTACTAAAGCCATTTCTTCTCCCATAACATACATACCACGCAGTTTTCCTTCTTCGGCCGCAAGTAACATTGCGATATTATTTAATCCCGGTTCTTTCGGAATGGTAGTACCGTATGCTTTTTCAAATTTCGCACGATGCACATCATCTGAAACTGCTTGGTAACCCGGAAGCCAGTTCGGTAATGTCGCCATATCACAAGCACCTTGTACGTTATTATGCCCGCGTAACGGATACGCACCGGCACCAGGACGACGGTAGTTACCTGTAACGAGAAGTAAATTTGAAATTGCTGCCGACGTTGTACTTCCTCCTGTATTTTGAGTTACACCCATTCCCCAAAGTATACAAGTACCATCTGCTTCATATACCATACGAGCCATTTCTTTTAACTGAGCTTTAGAAATCCCTGTAATCTTCTCAGTATAATCAAGCGTATATTTCTCTAGCATTTTGCTATATTCATCAAAATTCTTTACATTTTCAGCTATGAACTTTTTATCGTGCCAATCTTGATTGATAATGTATTTCGTTATCCCAGCAAGCCATACATAATCCGTCCCTTGACTCGGGTGAACAAATATATCAGCACGCTCCGCCATTTCATGTTTACGAAGGTCTGCGACAATTAGTTTTTGTTCATGTAATTTATGAGCACGTTTCACTCTAGTTGCAAGTACAGGATGTCCTTCTGTTGGATTTGCACCAACAATAATAACAAGACCTGCCTCAGCAATATCTTTCACTGTTCCAGCATCTCCGCCCATACCGACAGTTTTAAATAAACCGTCTGTTGCTGGAGATTGGCAATAACGGGAACAGTTATCTACATTATTTGTTCCATATATTTGACGAGCTAGTTTTTGCATAAGATAGTTTTCTTCATTTGTTACTTTCGAAGAAGAAATAAACCCAAACGCATCGCTACCATATTCTGATTTAATATGTTGCATATTAGATGCAACAACTTCAAGAGCCTCTTCCCATGAAGCCTCAACAAACATATCCCCTTGGCGAATTAACGGCTTTGTAATACGCTCTTCACTGTTCACAAAGTCCCATCCAAATTTGCCTTTTACACATGTGGAAATACCATTAACCGGTGCATCTGAAACAGGTTGCACTTTTAAAATTTGACGATCTTTCGTCCATACTTCAAATGAACAACCTACACCACAAAATGTACACACTGTTTTTGTCTTATTAATTTTCGTCTTACGCATCGCGGACTCTACTTCTGAAACTGCTAAAATACTGCTATATCCAGGCTCTACATCTTTTACAAAATCAATCATTGGATTTAGCACATCTGGTTTTAAACCAGTCATAAATCCAGCTTCTCCTAGCATCGTTTTTTCCATTAATGCATTACAAGGACAAACTGTTACACATTGCCCACAGCTAACACAAGACGAGTCATTTATATTCACACCATTGTCCCAAATAACACGTGGGCGGTCTAAACTCCAATCAATCGATAAAGTTTCATTCACTTGTAAATTTTGGCATACTTCTACACACTGCCCACAAGCAATACATTGATTTGGATCGTATCGATAGAATGGATGCGACGTATCCACTTCGCATGCACTTACTTTCGGTTCATATGGATATTTCTGTTCTTCAATTCCCATCATATCTACTGTATTGTGGACTTTACAGTTACCATTATTATTATCACATACCGTACAGTACAATAAATGATTCTCTAATATTCGATCCATCGCTTCAGTTTGTGCTTCCTTCGCACGTTCCGATTGCCTCTCAATATGCATGCCATCTTCCAACTTTGTTGAACAAGCACGCATTAACTTTCCATCTACTTCTACAATACATGTATCACAAGTTTGAATAGGATCTACCTCTGGTACATGACAAATTTGAGGATGTTCTAAATTACTTTCGTTAAATAATTGGAGTATCGTCTTTTCACCTGATGCAAAAAATTCTTTACCATCAACGGTTACACGGACTGTCTGTTCTGTCATAGTTTCCCCTCTCCTTACAACTAACTGTACAACACATTTTTGAATCCGTTTTCAAAAATGCGTTGCTGTACATATTTTTGAAACGCCCTGTTGAAATACTTTCCTTTGGAAGTCGATTCTAGATGTTATAAGGTATAACTACGAAAGCTTGAAAATGTCACTATTCTACAAATCTATTATATCGTACATATACAATAATAACCAAAATAATCTGCCATCTTCTTATTAGTAGATGCTTTTGGTTTTTCGATGTTTTATGATAAATATGGAGAAAAATATATATAAAGGGGAATTTAATATGGGGCCTATTCAAGAAACATATACAATTGTACGCTATCAATCTGGTACATTTTCAAAACAAACCGATGAGGTTGTTACGGAATCTCCTATTACAATTAAATTAAATAGCGAAGAATACGTAACAGTTGTATGCACTCCTAATTACATTGAAGATATGGT
>NZ_JBFPJI010000294.1:0-3989 GCF_040838205.1 Bacillus sp. S4 | reverse complement strand
CTTTTATATTGTTTAATACTTCATCGATTTGTTGTAACCACCATTTAATGGGAATCCCTTGGATATCATCTTCTAAAAATGTGGCTACAATTTCTATTTCTTTAGGTAATTCTATTTTTAAAGAATCTACATCTTCATATTTTGTTATTTTATAATCATATTTCATTTTTGGTACCTCACCATCTTTAGTACTTTGGATAAACAGTTATAATTTTATCATTAATAAGAACAAATCTAATTTCCATTCCCTCAGAAGTCTTACCAGAATATACATTGCCATGTCGATGTCTTTTATTATTAAAAGCCTCATAAATGGCTTCCATTACTTTAGTTCTATCCCAATGTTTTTGGAAAAAGGTCGATGGTGATTCCTTTAGAACCCCATTAACTTCGATTTCAGCAGTATATACACCAAAACGATTAGGTGGTGACTCAGTTCCAGGTTTTATTTTTCCGCCTCCCATCATACTCTCATGATGGTACCCACCAGGTTCTCTATTTCTATTAAAGTTTCCATGAAAAAGATGTTCAACAGCTTTATTATTCAAGAAAACAGAATTAGGGTGTGCTTTGAATTTATCGAAGAATAAAAAAGTATCTTTAGCTTGTGTAAAAGTATTGCCTGTAATATTGGATTTTAAAGTAGTTCCACCAGCAAAAGCAAATTGGTCTTTCAATGGTATTTGATTCGAAACGGAAGAGATACCTTCTGAGAATTTTGCTAGATTCGCGCCTTCACTGAGTGTAGTTATTTTCCCTACTCTGCCTATCCCTTTATCTCCAACCCATCCTATCCCAACTTCCATAAAAGTACTTGTTCCCCATTTTGCGCGACTTTCTGCATCACCATGCCAAAAATCATTCACAAATGAATCAGAAAAAGTATTATAAGCAGTAGATGCTGTCTCTAGGGGATGACCTATAGCATACTTAATATTTTCTTTTGTTACTGTATCATCTAGTGAATTGAATCCTTCTACAATCCCTCCGATAACTTGCCCAGAACCAACATAAAGACCGCCTATTACGGGCGGTCGATTTTTTTATTAAGTGCTTTTTAATGCTTGTTTTAGCGTTTTAACTGTTTGTTCAAGCCATTCTAATGGTGTTATTTCTAATCCTTCAAAATATATCCCATCTGCAGAAAACTGTATGTACTCATTTTTTTCTTTATCACTATAATCACTTTGAATAAATTCAGTTAGAAAAATAATAGCGTCTTGTAAATATTCCGTACTTTCTTCTTCAAGTAACTCTTGGAGTGCTTCTTCGTAAAATGTATCTTGATGAAATGTTGCTGCTAAGAACTGATAAACCGGATCTTCTGGATTTTTTTTTAATAGCATATATTTCTTTCCTCCTATTAGTCAACTGGATAACCTGTTAAAATGAAATTTCCATTGCCGTCTTTTTTTAAGACAATTTTGGCATTTTTCATATCATGAGCTGTTGTAGCCCCTCTCCGTACTCCACGCCCAATAATATCATTATTATAATAATCCAACGCTATCGTAGAACGGCTTCGGGGATTATTTAACCAATCTCTAATAATTCGTTGGTTATTAGGGTCACTGAGGGTAGCATTAGCTACTTTCTCAGCGGTAGCCCTATCAGTAAAAGTTGATGACCCTGTTATTCTAGAATCATTCTGTAATCTTTGCAACAACTCTTCATCTGTTTTTCCTACGTGCCTTTTGATTAAATGTCCACCTCTAGCTTTATGCGCTTTTAGTCCGCCTCCTGGAGCAAGTAGACTGCTATCACCAGGTTTTACATTAAGAATATTTTCATCTCTAGCAAATTGATAGGTCGATAGCTTTTCCTCAACTGCTCTAAAATCTGGCGTATCAAATCTAGACCGCAAACTGCCTCCGCCAGCAAAAGCAAATTGGTCTTTCAATGGTATTTGATTCGAAACGGAAGAGATACCTTCTGAGAATTTTGCTAGATTCGCGCCTTCACTGAGTGTAGTTATTTTCCCTACTCTGCCTATCCCTTTATCTCCAACCCATCCTATCCCAACTTCCATAAAAGTACTTGTTCCCCATTTTGCGCGACTTTCTGCATCACCATGCCAAAAATCATTCACAAATGAATCAGAAAAAGTATTATAAGCAGTAGATGCTGTCTCTAGGGGATGACCTATAGCATACTTAATATTTTCTTTTGTTACTGTATCATCTAGTGAATTGAATCCTTCTACAATCCCTCCGATAACTTGTCCAGAACCAACGTATATACCGTCCCAAACTTTTCGAAGCATAGATTTTTCAGGGGGGGTATCATACATTGTACCTTCTTCGATATTATCATCTGATAAATTGTTATTTACAAAATTATCCGCTTCGCGTGCCTTAGCTTCTGTCATTTTTTGAATGGAAGTCGTCCAGTCCATATTCAATCCCTGTGTACTAAATGTACCACTTACGGGACTAAAACCTTTTCCACTTTGGACTTCCGCTAAACCCATCGCAATGTTAGCGGCTAGTTGGAGGGCCGTATCATAATTACTACTAGAAGTATAATTAAATTCATATAGATGTTCTAGTTTTTCTTGCAGTTTTTGCCTCATGACATTAAAAAGATCCGCCAGAGCGTCCATACCCGGTATTGGCATAGTTTGAGTAATGGATTCCATACTTGCTTTCATTCGGTCAATTTCTCGAATTTGTTCTAATATTTCTTGTTCGATTACATCTGCCTGAGCTACTCGCGATTGAAAATCGTTTGGAAAGGCATTATTTTGATGGATTAGTTCTTCACATAAATAAATAATACCTTGCGCTAAAGGACGAAAGGTTTGTACAAAAAATGATTTTGCACTACTATATGTTTGTCCCTGTAAAACAGTATCAACTGCAAAAGCGTCAATCGACTGAATCGCTTGTTCCATACCTTGAATGGTAGCAGTACATACAGCATTCATGCTTTGAGTTTGGCTTTGTACTTCCCCCAAATACATATTTAAACTCATGCATTGACCTCCCTTGCTAATTGTTGTTGTTGATAGGAAAGGTCGTTTTCTAAATCACTAGGATCTCGTTTCTCTTTAAACAATGTTTCTTTTTTGTTTTCCAATTCGAATGTAAGTTTTCGCTCAATGTGTTGTGCTTCTTGACGCATATTCATAAAAAAATAAGATAATTCTTTATCACGATGCCAAGTTTCTAAAATTCGATTAAATAAACGATTACTTCTATTTTTCCATTCATAAAAATCTCGTTCCACATGTTCCTGGGTTTGAATTGCAAATTGATTTCGATCCTGTTCTTCGAATACACTTTGTAGTTTTTGATTCAATTGATTAATTTGTTTTTCAATATCTTGACTCATCTTTTCCCCCTACCCTTTTACTTTTATCAGATAGTCACATTAGCGAAAGGTATTATGAAGTTCATTATCCATTCTCTCAAACTCGTTAGCTACCGAGTGAATATTATCAATCGATTGTTGAAAGGCAGCAAGAAATTGTCTCGTCAAATCTAAGACTTGTTGATTCGCTTCTTGTGCTTTGAAATTAACAGATAATGTTGTACGCGTCGCCTTTGTTATAGAACGACTGGTTGCACTTTGAATCCTATC
Organism: Bacillus sp. S4; assembly: GCF_040838205.1. Classification (NCBI taxonomy): domain Bacteria; kingdom Bacillati; phylum Bacillota; class Bacilli; order Caryophanales; family Bacillaceae; genus Bacillus; species Bacillus sp. S4. Next base: position 407 of record NZ_JBFPJI010000294.1, on the reverse strand, counting down.
AGAGGCTGATCCCATTTTCGTAGCAATTTGCGTTGCTGTTTGTAAATTACTTTGAAATTGTCCCATTCTTTCAAACCCTTTCTATAAGTTTTCCAAACGCATCAAAGAAATCTCATTAAATATATATCCCTATCAATATCACTCGCTAGGCATGCAATCAAATGAGCCATACAATATAAGCTGTATGGCTCATTTGAAATGCTTGTTATATAGAGTATGACAATTTTTATTTCAAACCGAAATTACGTGATAATTCTTCATCATGAGAAGCAACAGCCTCTGCAGTTTTATTCAGCTGCACATTAATTTCTTGTAATAGCTGTGCGAAGTTTTGTACTTTTGGCTTTAATTCATTGAACTGTTGATCAAAACCTTCGAAAGCACGACCTTCCCATTCTCCTCTTAAT
>NZ_JBFPJI010000293.1:0-3994 GCF_040838205.1 Bacillus sp. S4 | reverse complement strand
GTTTTAACTACTATATGAATTATCCCCCGTCTACTATATGTAAACATATCCCCTCTTATTCTTCTCTATTGCTAAGTTCTATATTTTTCTTATAAAAATGAAATCTCTAACTATCTTATTGAATCCCTTCTACTATTCCTACAGTAGAATTTTAAAAGTGACCTCAAAATTTCCATGCTCCTTATTCTCCTATCCATACAAAAAAAGCATTTCAAAAGCATATTAGCCACTTTTGAAATGCTTTCATGTTATTTCTTTCCGCCATCCTCAGTTACATACGCCCACTTAAAGCTATATTCTGGACTGATGTTGTGTTTCACAACTCCTTTTACATTCGGTTTCATTACATATGATCTTCCTGTTTGATATAAAGGAACTAATCCTGCATCTTCTTCAAGGAATAATTTTTCTGCTTTTCCTAACGTTTCCCAGCGCTTCTTCGGATCAGATAATAATTCATTACCTGCTTTTTGCACCATTTCATCGTATTTTGGATTCGAATAACTCATTTGGTTATACGGGCTCTTCGAGTCAAACATATCAATAAATGTCATTGGATCCGCATAATCTGGGCTCCAGCCTGCATAAGAGATTTCATAATCTTGCGCTGACTCTAATTTTAATTTTTGTTTGAACGGCTGAATTTTCGTATTAATCGTTACACCTTTTAAATTTTTCTCAATTTGATCTTTAACATAATCAGCAATCTTTTTCGCAGTTCCATCATCATAGCTTAGTAATTCAATTGTAACTTGATCTTTTCCAAGTTCCTTCTTCGCTTCTTCCCATGCAGCTGCTGCTTTTTTCGTATCTTGTTTCAGACCATTTTTAAACGTATCTTGGTAATCTTTACCGTCAGGTCCTGTCGCAAGCCCTTTTGGAACCAATTGATCTGTTGCTTTTGATCCATTATTTAAAATAACGTTTGCTAAGCCCTTTTTATCAACTGATAACGCAATTGCTTCACGAAGTTTTTTGCTCTTTAATGGTGTATCTTGTCCGTTACGCTTTTGATTTAAACGTAAGAAGAATGTACTTGATTCTGCATACTCACCGTACTCATCTTTATTCGATTTATATTTATCTACAAACTCTCCTGATAGTAGTGTGAAATCAATTGATCCTGTATCATATAAATTTACTTTCGTAGCAACTTCTTTTACTACACTATAATTAATTTCTTCTAATTTCACAGTCTTATTATCCCAATATTTATCATTTTTCTTCAACTGCCATCCTTGTTCATGTTTCCATGAAGACATAACGAATGGCCCGTTATACACCGTTGTATCTGCTTCTAAACCAAACTTATCTCCTTTTTCTTTTACAAACTTTTCATTTAATGGATAGTATGACGGGAATGCTAATAAATTTAAGAAATATGGTACTGGTTTTTCTAATTCTACTTCTAGCGTGTAATCATCTACCGCCTTCGCTCCTAATTCACTTCCAGGTTTTTCACCTTTATTAATCGCTTCTGCATTTTTAATATAGTAGGCAATAAACGCATATTCCGCCGCTGTGTTTTTATCAAGTAAGCGCTGCCATCCGTATACGAAATCTTTCGCTGTTACAGGATCTCCATTTGACCATTTCGCATCTTTACGCAGTTTAAACGTATATTTTTTACCATCTTCGCTTTTCGTACTTGATTCTGCTGCAGCCGGAATAGGCTTATTATCTTTATCAAGACGATATAAACCTTCCATTGTGTTCCCTAAAATTTGTGCCCCTAACGTATCAGTAGATTTAGAAGTATCCATCGTCGGAATTTCTTGGTTTTCCGTACGATTTAATACTTGCTTCGCTGCATATTTAATATCAGATTTTTTTTCTTCCCCACTATTAGATGTAGTAGTCGTTTTCTTCTCCCCACCTGATCCAGAGCACGCTGTCAATGCAACGCTCATCGCTAAAACTGGTACTACAACTGCTGTTAACTTTTTCATCTTTTTTCTCTTCATTTTTGTATCCTCCCCAATTATATGTACAATACCAACCCTTGAGAGACCCCTTGCTAACGATTAGTTTTCTGAAAATTATAACTAATATTATTCTACTCTTTTTTTCGCATTTGTAAATAGTTTTATTTTAAATATTCTGATTTTAACCTTCGTAATTTAGTATGATTTATCCCCCATCTACTATATGTCCGTACTATACGCCTTATTCTTCTCTATTTAATTACACTAAAAAAAGCATTCCAAAAGTAGATTAGCCACTTTTGGAATGCTTTTTTAAATTCTATTATTTCCCGTCTTTCTCGGTTACATAGGCCCATTTAAAGCTATACTCTGGACTAATATTATGGTGAACAATGCCTTTTATATTTGGTTGTAAAACGTAAGCATCTCCACGTTGGTATATAGGTACAAGCGCTACATCCTCTTCAAGTAATAATTTCTCTGCTTTTCCTAGTTCTTCCCAACGTTTTTTAGCATCATTCGTTAATTCACCGCCCGCTTTTTTGATCATTTCATCATATTTCGGATCAGAGAAGCTCATTTGGTTATGAGAATGCTTAGAATCAAACATATCTAAGAATGTCATTGGATCTGCATAGTCAGGTCCCCAACCAGCAAACGAAATATCATACTCTTGCTCAGTTTCTAATTTTAGTTTTTGCTTGAATGGCTGAAGTTTAATATTTACTGTTACACCTTTTAAATTTTTCTCAATTTGATCTTTTATATATTCTCCAACTTTTTTCGCATTACCAGTATCGTAGTTTAAAAATTCAATCGTAACTTGATCTTTGCCAAGCTCTTTTTTCGCTTCTTCCCATGCTGCAGCTGCCTTTTTGGAGTCTTGTTTCAGACCATTTTTAAATGTCTCTTGGAAATCTTTACCGTCCGGTCCAGTTGCTAAACCTTTTGGTACTAAGAAATCAGCAGGTTGTGAGCCATCATTTAAAATAACAGTTGCTAAATTCTTTTTATCAATTGATAACGCAATTGCTTCACGTAATTTTTTGCTCTTTAACGGTGTATCTTGTCCACCACGTTTTTGATTCAGACGGATGAAATACGTACTCACTTGTGAATATGTTCCAAACTCATCTTTCTTATTTCTATATTTATCGACAAACTCACCATTTAATAAAGCAAAGTCAACTTGACCGCTATCATATAAATTCACACGAGTTGCTTGCTCTTTTACAACGCTATAGTTAATTTCATCTAATTTTACAGTCTTTTTATCCCAATATTGATCATTTTTCTTCAACTTCCAACCTTGCTCATGTTTCCAGTCAGTAAGAACGAACGGTCCATTATAAACTACTGTATCAGATTCTAAACCGTATTTATCCCCTTTTTCTTTTACAAATTTTTCATTTAGTGGATAATACGATGGAAATGCTACTAAGTTTAAGAAGTACGGTACCGCTTGCTCTAATTCAACTTCAAGCGTATAATCATCCAACGCTTTCGCTCCTAATTCAGTTACAGGTTTTTCTCCTTTATTAACCGCTTCTGCATTTTTTAGTGGGAATGCGATAAACGCATACTCAGCAGCTGTTTTCGGATCTAATAGACGTTGCCATGCATATACGAAATCTTTCGCAGTTACTGGGTCACCATTTGACCATTTTGCATCTTTACGTAGTTTAAATGTATATTTTTTACCATCTTCACTTTTCGTACTAGATTCCGCGGCAGCTGGAGTTGGCTTATTATCTTTATCTAGGCGATATAAACCTTCCATTGTATTTCCTAAAATTTGCGAACCAAGTGTATCCGTATTTTTCGAAGTATCCATCGTTGGAATTTCATTTGTTTCTGTGCGATTTAACACTTGTTTTGCCGCTAATTTTCCCTCTGACTTGCTATCTCCACTTGAGTTTGTACTTGTCTTCTTATCTCCGCCTGATGTAGAACATGCTGTTAATGCCATGCTCATTGCTAAAACCGGTACTACAACTGCTGTTAGTTTTTTCATTTTTTTCTTTTTCATTTTCTGTACCCTCCCTAATTCTAAACGATATCTATTTAAG
>NZ_JBFPJI010000292.1:0-4015 GCF_040838205.1 Bacillus sp. S4 | reverse complement strand
ATGTAAAGAAGAGTGGTATAAGAAGCTTTTTTGGAGAAAGAGTGATGAAGGTGAAAGCGCAGGATTCAATAGTTAATCAAAGCCAAGAACAGGGAAATACATATGAGAATAACGCGACAAAAGTTTCTGAAAACCACTTTACAGGTGATTTCAACTTAGATTTAGAGGTAATAAAAAAAGAGGCTCTTGATAATTCGGACGTTTATTGTCGAGAGTTTAATATCGGCGGGACTAGCATCCGCGCAGTTCTTGTTTTTGTAGAAGGGCTGTCAGATAAAGATCTTATTGATATGCACATTATGAAATCATTAATGTGTAATTTTCCTGATGAGTATAAAGATGAATCATCTAATATGAAAGATAGTGTTTCAAAAGAGTTTATTAAAAACCGAGTTCTTCCTATTAGTGGAGTGGAAGAAGTACAATCTGTGCAAAAAATGATGTCAAAGGTGTTAATGGGTTCAACGGCATTATTAATTGATGGATTATCAGATGTATTCATACTTAATACAAAAAAAGGAAAAACACGTAATATTGAAGAGCCAATATCAGAGGGATCGGTTAGGGGTCCACGGGTAGGTTTCACAGAAGTTTTATCGGACAATACTGCTTTGTTACGGTTACACGGTGAAAATGAAGGATTATCATTAGTGAAATTTCATGTAGGAGAACGGGCTAAGAAAGACTTGGTTGTTGCCTTTATGAAAGAGATTGCTGATCCAGAATTAGTAGAAGAAGTTAAGAAGAGAATTGAGAAAATTAATATTGATAATGTGCCAGAATCAGGTTATATAGAACAACTTATTGAAGATAATTATCTTAGTCCTTTCCCGCAAGTACAGAGTACGGAACGTCCTGATAAAGTTATCGCTGCATTAATGGAAGGAAGGGTTGCAATTTTATTAGATGGAACACCTTTTGTATTAATTGTTCCGGTTACATTTAGTATGATGATGCAATCACCCGAAGATTATTATGAACGCTGGATACCAGGTACGCTGATTCGGTTATTGCGCTTTGGAACGGCTATTATTTCTCTATTTGCTCCCGCTCTGTACATTTCATTTATTTCATTCCATCCTGGATTGATTCCAACTAAGTTAGCCATTTCAATTATAGGAGGGCGAGAAGGCGTCCCGTTTCCTGCAATTATAGAAGGATTATTTATGGAAATTGCAATTGAAATTTTACGAGAAGCAGGGCTACGACTACCTAAGCCTATTGGTTCAGCGATGGGAATTGTAGGAGGATTAATCATTGGGCAATCAGCTGTATCAGCTGGAATTGTGAGTCCAATAATGGTAATTGTTGTGGCGGCCACAGCTATTTCTTCTTTTGCACTTTCTCATTATAGTACAGCAATTCCATTACGTATTCTTCGCTTTGTAGCTATGTTTTTCGCTGCTATATTCGGATTATATGGAGTTATTCTATTTTTCTTATTTATATGCAGTCATATTTCAAGGCTTAAAAGTTTTGGTGTACCTTATGCTAGCCCGGCTGTCTTATATCAATTTACCGATTGGAAGGATTTTATTGTTCGTATGCCAATTCAGATGATGAAGCGACGTCCAAAAATGTTGAATTTAAAAGACTATGTACGGAAAGGAAGTGAAGAGGAATGATTACTAACTCAAAGGATAAAATTCCTACTTCACAAGCAGCTGTTATTCTTATCAATTATATACTTGCTATCGGAATTCTCACTTTACCTAGAACCGCGGCTGAGAAAGTGAATACACCTGATGTTTGGATAACTGTTATTTTAGGTGGATTAATTGCGATGGTTGCGGGTGTAATTATCGTGAAGTTAAGTCAACAATTTCCTGAAAAAACATTTTATCAATATAGCCAAGAACTTGTAGGGAAATGGTTTGGGGTGTTAATTAGTTTATTGATTATCAGTTACTTTTTTACACTTTCGTCATTTGAACTTAGAACGTTGGAAGGTATAACAAGTTTCTTTCTACTAGAAGGTACGCCTGACTGGGCTATTATTATGCCATTCATGTGGATAAGTCTATATTTAAATTTAGGCGGAATAAATGCGATAGCACGTTTATTTGAAATTATTTTTCCAATTACAGTTTTTATTTTCTTAGTGACATCTTTTATGAGTATAGGAATATTTGAACTCGATAATCTTCGTCCTGTATTAGGATTAGGGATTGTTCCGGCATTAAAAGGCCTAAAAACAACAACTATGGCATATTCGGGTGCTGAAATTATGTTGTTACTTTTAGCCTTTATGAAGAAGCCATCTCAAGGTGTAAGGGTTGTAATAATTGGCACTATGATTCCTTTATTTTTTTATGTCATCACAGTTGTAATGGTTATTGGTGCATTTTCTATCGATGGGGTATTGATGAGAACATGGCCTACAATTGATCTTATGAGAAGTTTTGAAATTCAAGGTTTAATTTTTGAACGGTTCGAATCTTTGCTATTAGTGATATGGATTATGCAAATCTTTGCAACATATACAATCTGTTATTATGCAGCTGCTTTAGGGTTAGCACAGCTCTTTAATAAAAATATTCATTCCTTTTTGTATGGATTACTCCCAGTAATTTATATCGTTGCCGCAATTCCGAAAAACATAAATGAGTTATTTGAATTTGGAAATTTGATTAGTAACGCAGCGATAATATTATTTGGTATTCTTCCGATTCTTCTCCTAATGATTTCGAAGGGGAGGAAAAAAAAGCATGAACCAAAATGTTAAAGGTAGAAAAATTATTATAAGAATAACATCAATCGTTTTTCTCTTATTACTTACAGGATGCTGGAGTAGTCATGAAATTGAGGAGTTAGGTTTCGCCGTAGGTATAGCAGTAGATAAAGAAAAAGAAACAAAGATTGAGAAAGAAATTGAAGAAAAGGGCGGCGGATATAAAAAGAAGAATTTAATAACAACCACCTACCAATTTGTTAAAGCACAATCATCATCAGACGGAGGCAAAGGTGGAGTATCACAACAAAAAGCTTATATGAATGTTGCAGAAACAGGAGATTCTCTTCATCAATCAATACGTGAAGTTGCATTAAGAAGGCAAAGGCCTATCATTTTTCATCATACGAAAGTAATAGTTGTTAGTGAAAGTATCGCCCGAACATATAATTTAACGCAGTTATTGGACATCTACGTTCGTGATAATGAGATGAGACCTAGTTGTTTTATTATGGTTAGTAAAGGGCTAGCTAGTGATGCGTTACAATCAAAAGAACCAGGGGAAATTCCAGCATTTCGCTTGATTGATATCGAGGATAATCAATATAGATCCTCACGAATTTTACCACCGATGCCGCTTGCTAAACTACCAGGAAAGGTGAAATCTGGGGCGAGTTTTCTTTTACCAAATGTGATTTCTATAAACGGAGAAGTGAAATATGTAGGTGCTGCTGTAATTAAGGGGCGTACAAAAAAACTTCGTGGTTTTTTAAACGAGAATGAATTAGAAGGCTTAATGTGGATAACTGCAAAAGGGAAAAGTGGCTTGGTGAAAAGTTATGATAAAAAGACAAAAAAATTAGTTATGTATGAAGTGAAATCTATGAAAAGTAAAATTACGCCCCATGTTAAAGGGGATAAAATCTCATTCGATGTCAATGTGCAGTCTGTGGGCCGGTTATCCGAAAACTGGTCTGAGTCAGAGGAAGCTTTTAAAAATACATTTCTCAAAAGGACGGAGCAATCTGCCCAACAAGAAGTGAAGCGATTAGTGAAACATACATTACAAAAAATTCAAAAGGAATATAAAACTGATGTTGCTGGCTTTAATACTCGTTTGAAAATCAAGTATCCAAAAGTATGGAAGAAAGTTGAAAAGGATTGGGATAAAGTATTTAGTAAGACACCAATCAAATATAATGTAAAGCTAACCATTGAAGACTATGGTACGGAAGGTGCATAACGAAGAAACATCATAAAATATACAAAAGCTCTAAATCGTGGCCTTTTATTAATGCTCACGATTTAGAGTTTTTATGTAATGTAGGTCTAATTGTATTAAAT
>NZ_JBFPJI010000291.1:0-4028 GCF_040838205.1 Bacillus sp. S4 | reverse complement strand
TATCCCGCATTAACGGGCAGTAAAACTCCCACCTCAAAATTCAGCTGGAGCAAAGTGGTTAGGTGAGAGATTAACTGCCCGTAAAAGCCCGATTGGTTCAACTAATAATCAGTGGGGGATGAAGAAAACCCCCACTGATTAAAGTTTCACTTTATCAAACGGAAATTTAGGAAGGATGGAAAAAATGAAAAATCTTGATGGGAAAGTAGCGTTAGTAACAGGAGCGAGTCGCGGCATTGGCCGTGCGATTGCGATGAGATTAGCAAACGACGGTGCATTAGTTGCAATTCACTATGGCCGAAATAAAGCAGCTGCAGATGAAACAATTAGTGAGATTGAATCTAATGGAGGAAAGGCATTCTTAATTGAAGCGGATTTCAATTCAATTGATGGTGTCAAAAAGATAGTAGAACAATTGAAGAATGAATTACAAATAAGAGTTGGTACATCAGAGATTGATATTTTAGTAAACAATGCAGGGATAGGTACACAAGGAACAATTGAAAATACGACAGAAGAAGTTTTTGATGAAATTATGTCTGTAAATATTAAAGCACCGTTCTTCTTAATTCAGCAAACATTACCGTTATTACGAGCGGAGGGGCGAGTTATTAACATTTCATCAGCTGAAGTAAGACTTGGTTTTACAGGGTCCATTGCATACGGTTTAAGTAAAGGTGCACTAAATACGATGACACTTCCTCTAGCTAAACATCTTGGAGAAAGAGGTATAACAGTGAATACAATTATGCCTGGATATACGAAGACAGATATAAATGCGAAATTGCTAGATAATCCGGAAATACGAAATTTTGCTACGAATTCATCTGTGTTCGGACGAATAGGGCAAGTTGAAGATATTGCAGATGTAGTAGCATTCCTTGCTTCTTCTGATAGCCGCTGGGTAACAGGGCAAATTTTAGATGTTTCTGGAGGATTTTGTTTATAGGGGCACTACTTCATACCCATCAAGCTAATATTTTCATATCCCCCTAAATTAAAATTTTCTTTCTCTACAGATAGCTATTTTGAGAAGCCGCTCATTTTTTCGTTTTGGGGGCATTTCTTTTTCTTAAGTTGATGGGTATGTATGGTGACCCCTATTAGACGATAGTGAATTAACAATTTCGGGGTTCAGTTCAACTTTATTCAAAATAAGATTTTTTTGCAGTAAAATCAATGTTAGTGGAACTTTTTTAATCAAACTTTTTTCTAAATTAACATAAATACTTGCAACATTTAAATTAGTACTATATAGTTCTAGTTATGACAAAGGTAAAATTAATGAATCAAAAACGTGTGATTGAAGTAGCTGCAACATTATTTTTAGAAAAAGGGTTTGCTTATACAAGTATGGATGAATTAGTACGTGTAAGCAAAGTTTCAAAGTCTAATGTGTATTATCACTTTTCTAATAAGGAAGTATTATTAGAAGGGGTCGTTGATTATTGGATTGAAATGTATCAATCTGCAATTGATGACGTACTTTCTCAGAACCAATTTTTAGTTGAAGATCGTATCCAACTGTTTTTAAAGCAATTATCACAAGGAGTTCAGTCGAGAGAGTATAAGGGGAGCTGTCCATTTATTACTCTTTATATTCAAAGTCCTACACAGGCCACGCAAATAAAAGAAAAAATAGGTCTTTTTTTTACAGAATTACAAAAGAAAGTTTCTCTATTACTTAAACAAGGGGTAGAGAATGGAGAATTCAGAAATACGATTAATATTGATGAGGTAGCATCACTTTTTATTACAAATCTTGAAGGAGCGTTATTTATTTCAGAAACATTGAAGGATGCAACTGTAATCACGAAAACAGCAGATCATTTATTTAACTTGCTTCGATAAAAGAAGCTTTTTTTTTACATCAAATTAGTACTGAATAGTACTAAAAAGGAGATTTTATATGAGAACAGTATTTTTAATTGGTGGAACAGGTTTTATTGGAAAGCAATTAGTGAAAGAATTAGCCAAAGAGGATGTTAAAATTCTTCTTTTAGTGAGGTCGAAAAGTAAAGCAACACGCATTTTTCAAGAAAGAGGCATCTTAAAAAAGGCAGTTATGCACTTTATTGAAGGTGATTTGACGAAAATAGATTTAGGTCTAAGTGCTGAAGATAAGGAGAGGATATTGAAAACGGATGTGATTATTCACGCAGGAGGCCCCATGGATATTCAAGTGACAAGTAAAGAGGCAGCTTCCGTATTTTTAAATGGCGCCAAACATATTAGTGAATTAGCTAAAAGTATTCATCAATTGAAGGGCTTGCAACAATTTATTCATGTTGTAGGTTATATGAGTCCCTTTGATGATAAAAATAGCAAGATTGCAATTGATGTGTTTAAAGAAGGAAACAATTATTTGAAAATGAAAAATCCATATGAGAGAACAAAATTTTTAGCAGATCTTTATATCCGTCACCAGGCATCAGCAGTAGGTTATCCGCTTTCTGTAATTAATCCGCCAACTGTAGTTGGTAGTAGTAAAACAGGAAGTACAGAGCAGATAGCAGGATTAGGTTTGCTTGTGATGAGTATGCGAAGAGGGCTCATGCCAGTGATTCCTGGAGGTAAGGGATATAGGTTACCACTTATTTCAAACGATGAGCTTGCGAAGTTTATTGTGCAGGTTTTCAGATTGGAGCAACCGACTATTCAAACATATACACTTGTTGAAGACAAACAGCACGATCAGAACATTGCTGAATTATTAAGTATTATGTCGGAAAGTATGAATATGAGGGTACCAAAAATCTCTGTCCCAATGCCATTTATGAAAGCAATTATGAATAGTGGAGTAAGTAAAATAACAAAAATTCCTTCTGATGGACTGAATTTTATTACAAAACGAAAATTTTTAAATGTTTCAGCGAAAAAAATTATGGGAGGAGATTGGTTTAAGAAGACGAGTGTAATGAAATTTTTCCCTGCCGTAGTAGCTGATCTGGATTATCGAATGATGTATCAAAATGGCCAGCATAATCATTTATTTAAACGAACATTATGCGATAACACTACCCTTTACCAATTACACGGAGAGGGTAAACCGTTTATTTTATTACATGGTTTATTGAGTGATGGAGAGGATTTATTTCCTTTAGCACAAGAGCTTCATGAAAAAACTGGTCAACCTGTATGGATCTTGGATCTTCCAGGTTTGGGACGTTCTCCTTTTAAACGAGAGAAAAATATTCTAGATATCTATTTGAATGTAGTGAAAAAGTTATTGGAGAAAGCTACTAATGGTGCACATCTAATTGGCCATTCATTCGGTGCGTTTATTCTTCTGGAAGCATTGGTACAAGAGTACATAGATAAGAAGTATTCAATCACTTTACTTCAGCCACCTGTTGCTAAAAAAAATGCTAAATCGCTAAATGTTCCTCAATTTATGAACAAATGGACATTAAAATTGGCAACTACTAATTTGATAGGGCGTTATTTATTAAGTAATGGTTTGTTTGAAAGTATGGAGAGCATCCCTGAACATTATATCGAAAAAATAAGTAACAGTTTTACTTCTCCTAGAATTTTAAATACTACGGTTCAGCTTAACAGTTTACTACTGAAAAACGATCAAGGTGATTTCAATGAAGTAACAAAGTATAATCTTCACATTATTTGGGGGGATTATGACAGAGGCTATTCTGCTCCATCGCATCTTGGTAAGGTTGATTTTGTTCCATATGGCCATCATTTTCCTCTTAGCCATCCGAGTGAAACGGCAACATTAGTAATAAAAAATAGTAATACTAGCAGATGAGAGTGTGGGATAAATAAACAGTGTGTAGTAAGATCGTTGTGTCTTTGAAATAAAATCGTACTGTATGGGGTCCCACCCCATATCTATCAAGCTATACTTCTGAAATATCCCCAAAACGAAAATTTCATCCTTTCATAGTTGTCCATAGGATCTTAGGTCGATTTTCATTTTTGAGAAGAATACATTTCTCAAATTGATGGAAATATGGGGGGGAAATAATGTTACGATGTTTATAAAAAAGTAGTTAGACTAGTGTGTTTTA
>NZ_JBFPJI010000290.1:0-4029 GCF_040838205.1 Bacillus sp. S4 | reverse complement strand
GGTATAACAATAGGTTGGGAGTTTTTAGTGACGGGTTTATTTCTTTATATGGCTGATAAACAAAAGAACGGTCGTAAAAAAATGAATGATATTACATATAAAGATGCATTCATAATTGGTTCATTTCAAGCAGTAGCTATATTTCCAGCAATTTCTCGTTCTGGAATGACAATTGTCGCTGCAATATGGAGAAAGTTAGACCGCGAAACAGCGGCGTACTTTTCATTTTTATTATCAACACCAGCTATTGTCGGAGCTATCATCTTGCAATTTGCAGATGTTTTTCAAGGGAAAGCAGAATCTATTTCTAGTACATCATTAATTGTCGGAACATTATCAGCAGCGTTCTTTGGTTACATAGCAGTTTCATGGATGATTCAATATTTAAAACGTCATTCTTTAAAAGTATTCGCGTATTACGTATGGGGATTAGGTATTTTAATTTTAACGTTGCAATTCACAAAGGTGTTTTAAATATAATTAGCAAGGAATTATTAGTTAAGATCCTGTTCCATTCATAAACGACAGGATCTCTTTTCATTAAGGGGGAAAAAATGTTTACTAAGGCTATCGTTATCGGTGGAAGTATAGCAGGGAAACTCGTCGCAAAAGCTTTATCAAATACGTTTGAAGAAGTAATCATTTTAGAAGCCGGAGAAAGATGGGATGGAAAAGGACCTCGTAAAAGAGTTCCACAAAGTAATCATCCGCATGTGTTATTAAAAGGCGGCGAAGAAGCACTTGAGGAGTTGTTTCCTAACATTACTAATGAATTAATTGAAGCAGGTAGCATTGTAAATAACTTTACTCGCGATTTAAAATGGCATCAGTTCGGCCTATGGAAGCAGCCTTTCAAAGGCGAAATAAATATGATTCAGCAAAGTCGTCTTCTGTTAGAATCTCATATTCAAAAACGAATTGAACAAGTTTCAAATGTTACTACGAAGTATGAAATGTTGGTTGAAGGATTACTAGTAGATAACAAAATTAATAAAGTCTATGGAATAAGAGCTAAATGTTTGAAAACAGAAATGAAAGAAGAATTTCATGCAGATCTTGTTGTTGATGCAAGTGGGTTTGGTTCGAAAAGTATAGATTGGTTACAAGAATACAATTTCAAAGTACAAGAAGAGAAAGTAAGAATTGATTTGTTTTACGCAACTAGAATGTTTAGGCTCAAAGAAAAAGAGAAATTAGACTGTTGTAATATGCTTATGTCTCCAAGTTTTCCTGAGAATCCTTATGGTGTTCTAATTCAAACGATTGAAGATGATCGTTATTTTGTTACTTTTAGTGGATATGCAAATGAAAAAGCACCGCAAACTGATGATGAATTTTATGATTTTGCTGAAAATCTATCAATCCCTAATGTTACAGAGTTTCTAAACAAATCTGAGGCGATTACCGATATAAAAACGTACAAAATTCCATATCAAGTACGCAGGCGATTTGATCTAGTTAATAATTTACCTGAAAGATTGTTAGTAGTTGGAGATGCGCATTGTCGTTTTGATCCAGTTTTCGGACAAGGTGTTTCAGTTGCAGCTATGGAAGCTCGCCAATTGCAGTTATTTCTTAAAGGAATAAATAATTTGGATAAAACGTTCACTCAAACGTTTTATAAGCATGTTTCTAAGATTATCAAAACACCTTGGGAAATGACGACAACGGAGATAGCACGTCATCCTAAGTTACAGAAAGAATTAACTATGAAACAAAAATTTCAGCAATGGTATACGAAACAAATATATCAGCTTTCTGCAAGTGATTCTGATATTTATATTCGGTTAGTCAGAGTTATGAACTTAATTCGAAGTCCTTTTCATCTTTTTCATCCTAGAGTATTACTTACTGTATTACTCAGACGAAAGAAATAGCAGGGAAATTATCGTTTAAAAAAGAATGTATAACAGTTAGTAAATCAAGAAGGGGTAAACGGGATGGAAATATACATAGAACAATTAAAGAATCAAGATGCTGAAGATTTATTTAATTTTGAACTCACGAACAAATCATTTTTTGAAACAATGGTACCAAGTCGTGGTTCTAATTATTACGTGTATGAATACTTTCAAAAGCAACTTGACGAATTATTAAAAGAACAAACTGAGGGGATTTCTTATTTTCATCTCATACGTAATACAGAAAAAGAAATTGTAGGACGTATCAATTTAGTTGATGTAGATAAGGAAAAACGAATTGGGTCGTTAGGCTACCGAGTTGGAGAGAAGTTTACAAAAAAAGGAGTTGCAGCATCATCTGTAAAATTGATTTTGGCTCAAGCAAGAGTCTATGAAATTAATGAAATACATGCTATGACAACAACAAATAACATAGCTTCACAAATTGTATTAGAAAAGAGCGGATTTTCTCGTGAAAAGGAAGCGGATACAACTACTGTAGATTTAAACGGGGAAAACGTAAATTTCGTACATTATATTTGGAGGAATACTAAGAATTAAAAATAATAGGGGGACATGTACATGAAGGATTTACGTTATCCAATAGGTCAATTTACTTATGTAGGCACTATTACAGAAGAAATAATTGATAAATGGATTCAAGAAATAGAGGATTTACCTAATGAACTAGCAAGTGCGATAAAAGATTTAGATCAGAAGCAGTTAGATACACCGTATCGCGTTGGTGGATGGACTGTTCGTCAAGTCGTTCATCATGTTGTTGATAGTCATATGAATAGCTACATACGCTTTAAATTAGCACTGACAGAAAAGAATCCAACTATTAAACCGTACAAAGAAGAAAAATGGGCAGAGCTACCTGACTCAAAATTACCAGTAGATGTTTCACTTGTAATGCTAGATTCATTACATAAAAGATGGGTTAACTTATTATATTCTTTAGAACCGGCAGATTTAGAAAAGACATTTAATCATCCTGAATCAGGAGAAAAAAAACTTGCTGCTGCAATTGGACTATATGCATGGCACGGTCGTCATCATACAGCTCATATCACTTCTTTAAGAGAGCGTTTAAATTGGTAACATTAGAGAAGGCGACAGAAATTGATGCAGAGATTATATTTCAAATGCAAGTAGAATCATTTAGTTCATTATTAGAAAAGTATAAGGACTATGAAACAAATCCGGCAAATGAACTTATTGAAAGAACGATTTCGAGAATAAATAATCCGGACGGTGGATTTTATAAAATTTTCGTAAATACGAATCTTGTCGGAGCGATATGTATATCACGTAAAGAAGAGTCATCTAAATTTTGGATAAGCCCGATGTTTATTATTCCAAACTATCAAGGGAACGGAATTGCTCAAAAAGTATTAATTTTAATCGAGGAGATGTTTCCGGAAATAACGACTTGGGAGCTTGCTACAATTTTAGAGGAAGAACGAAATTGTTTTCTATACGAAAAGATGGGATATATAAAAGCGGAATTTAAAAAGAAATTAAATGATAAAGCAACATTAATTTATTATAAAAAAGAAAGGTAAAGCACATTTTAAATGCTTTACCTTTTTGTATCGTTTTAGATTAAATATACAAATTTAATGTATATTCTTCCAAAAAGTTCGGGTTAGTAATTTATGATGTGAATAAATATACAAAAATGAACTATTTCGTCGTATATGTTACTAACGCTTTTTGAATACTTAAAATGCTATCATCGCCTTTAAATTCTTTCGTAATTGGCGCGCTCAAACTAGACACCCATATTTTAAGCTCTGCATCTAAATCAAAATGCCCAGCTGTTTCAATACTAAATTGTGTAATACTTTTATAAGGGATTGAATGGTATTCTGTTTTTTTACCAGTTACTCCTTGTTTGTCTACTAAAATAAGACGGCGATTTGTAAATACGATTAAATCACGAATTAATTTATAAGCATGCTCAACTTTCTCATCATCTAGCATAATCTTTTCTAAATCACGTTCAACGCTTTCTGTACTCGCACTTGATGCATTTCCTAAAATACCACTAAATAAACCCATATGAAATTCCTCCTTTATAATATGTGGAATGAGTTTCTTATATTGTACCATGCTATTGGAT
>NZ_JBFPJI010000289.1:0-4070 GCF_040838205.1 Bacillus sp. S4 | reverse complement strand
ACATTACATATTTTTACGTTTCATTATTCGTGTAAACTTTTTTTGATGGGGTAAATTTAAATGAAGTTTTACAAAAGTGGAGTTGCATAAAATGATTTGCAGAAAAAGCATTAAAGTAATAGTCATAATTAGTTGTATGATGATGATTAGTGGTTGTTCAAATAGATTCGTTGAGGATGGAAATCGAAAACATGTATTTGTACAAGCAAGTAAAGTTTTAGTAGAGGTTGTTTATAAAATATATAAAAGGTAAAAGGTGTTTCCATATACGGAAACATCTTTTTTGTAGTTAAAATTGAATGCTGGAAGGGTCTTGAATAGTAGTCATGTTTTGTTTCACATCCCATAATAATTAGTTTGTTAAAATACATTCGTTTTTCGGTGTGATAAGTCCTATTTATCATAGTTAGATAAACATTTTTATAAAAGTTTGTAAAATAGGTAAACGAAACATTGAAATGTTTATTTTTTATATGTTAAGATGATGAAGTGATAATAAACGTTATTGGAATTTGTTTGTTTTTAAATAAACATTTTGAAGGAGTGTTTAGTATGAGTGATATTTCAGAGAAGTTTTGGGATGCGTCGGTAGAGGAATTAAAGAAAGGGTATGTATTTGACGAGGCAGCAGAGGAGTATATTTGTTTAGCTTGTGGAGAAACGTTTATTAAAGGGGTTATTTATCAAGAAAATCAAGTTTTGTATGAAGCAGAGAAGTTTGTACAGTTGCATATTCAAAATGAGCATACGTCTATGTTTGAATATTTATTAAATCTTGATAAGAAGTTTACAGGTTTAACTGATTTGCAAAAGAAAATGGTTCAGTTTTTCCATATGGGACTTAACGATAAAGAGATTGTAAAAGAAATGGACGGCGGGAGCACGTCGACGATTCGCAATCATCGATTTACATTGCGAGAGAAAATGAAGCAAGCGAAAGTATTTTTAGCGTTAATGGAATTGTCAGAAGAAAAATCAAAAGTTCAAACTAAATTTGTACCGATTCATAGAACAGCTACGATGGTGGATGATCGATACAATATTACAGAGGAAGAAAATGCTGAAGTTTTAACAACGCATTTTACAGAAGGTTTGGATGGACCGCTTTCTAAATTTCCGAAAAAGCAAAAGCGTAAATTAATTATATTACGTCATTTAGTGAAGAAATTCGATAGTAATAAAAAGTATACTGAAAAAGAAGTAAATACAGTTTTAGAAAATATATATCCGGATTTTGTAACTTTGAGAAGATATTTAATTGAATATGGTTTTTTAGATAGAACAGCTGATGGAAGCCAATATTGGGTGAAGTTATAAGAATGAAGAGAAGAAAATGAATAGAAGCACATCATAAAAACAACTATACAAAGAGATAGAGGATTACAGATACGAAAAATATGTTAAAGTTCTATGATGAATTTGAAAATAGTGAGTGGAAGAAGCATTTACTTTAACGAGCAAACAGTATAGAAATGGTTGGCACAATTACCACTATTTGAGCACGGATTTTAAATAAAAGGAGAAATGAAATTTGAAACCACCTACAGATAACAATAAAGAAGGTGTAGAGTCACAGAAGTCAGAAACGGAACATAAGCCGATATGGAAATCGATGTCCATGTTTTTAGTACCGTTACTTTTAAGTAATGTATTACAGTCAGTTGGACAGTTATTTGGAATGGTAGTAGTAGGAAGATGGCTTGGCGTAAATGATCTAGCAGCTATATCGGCGTTCTTCCCGTTATTTTTCCTGCTCGTTTCATTTGTAATTGGAATTGGTTCTGGTAGTTCAATTTTAATTGGTCAGGCATTTGGTGCTAAAAATGAAGAGCGCTTAAAAGCTATCGTTGGTACGACGCTTACGTTTACTTTTATTATCGGAGTCGTGTTGGCGATAATAGGTAGTATTTTTGCGATGGATATTATGCGCCTTATGGGAACACCAGAAAATATTATTGAAATAAGTGTGCATTACGCAAGAATTTTATTTATATCTATGCCAGTATTATTTTTATATTTTGCATACACAACATTTATGAGAGGTACAGGAGATTCTAAAACGCCATTTTACTTTTTAATCGTTAGTACAGCGCTAAATATGATCTTATTACCAATTCTTATTTTTGGCTGGTTAGGAGCTCCGAAATTAGATGTTTACGGAGCAGCCTATGCTTCAGTTATATCTACAGTTATTACGTTTATTGTCATGCTAGTGTATTTAAAGAAGAAAAATCATCCACTGCAATTAGACGCTACAGTAAGAAAATATCTTCGTATGGACTGGGAGTTATTAAAGTTATTGTTACGACTTGGTATTCCAGCGAGTATTAATATGATATTAGTTTCATTATCAGAAATTGCGGTAATCGCATTTGTGAATCGCTATGGATCAGATGCAACAGCGGCGTATGGTGTTGTGAACCAAGTTGCAAGTTATGTACAAATGCCAGCAGTTAGCCTCGGCATTACCGTATCAATTTTTGCAGCGCAATCAATTGGTGCAAACCAATTTGATCGATTACAGAAAGTTGTTAAGGCCGGAATTATTATGAATTATATCATTGGTGGTGTATTAATATCGCTTATTTATTTATTCTCAAGAGATATTTTAGCACTATTTTTGACAAGTCAAACTACAATTGAAATTGCTCATAGTTTAGTTATGATTACATTATGGAGTTACTTAATTTTCGGTCATGCACAAATTATTAGTGCGACAATGCGAGCAAGTGGTACAGTACTTTGGCCAACTGTGATTAGTGTTGTATCAATCTGGTTTGTTGAAGTACCTGTAGCGTATTATCTTTCTTACCATACGAGTCTTGGTATAGAAGGAATTTGGATTGGATATCCAGCGGCATTCATCGTCAGCTTAATATTACAGTATGCATATTATAAGCTTTCATGGCAGAAGAAACGAATTACACGATTAGTGAGTTAAAAGATGAAAAAGTCCCTAAGTCATTATACTTAGGGACTTTTTTTTGATGAATGCTTATAAATAACTTTTTAAAGTTATATCAAAATGTTGTCTAATGAGTTTTCCATTATTCATATAAAACTCCCAAGCTGTATCTGGCTCACCGATAATTTCAAATGAACCTTCTGTAATATATAAAGCGCAATTATCTTCTAATGCAATGCCTTCTATATTACCTTGGTGAGTTTGTAAAAACGTATGGAAGGCATTCATTCTATTTAATTGATTGTAATGGGGGCAAAATCTTTTATTAACAATACTCCAGCCACTACTTTCTATATAACCGGAACCTTCATAATCTGAACGAATGCTAGATGTGAACCAGCACATCGCACCGGCACTATATCCTGCAATAAGTGTTCCGCGTTTTAAAGCAAATAGTAACTTTTCATCTAGTTTATGTTCTTTCCATTGTTCAAGCATATGAACGTAATTCCCACCGCCAAGATAAATTAAATCGGCAGAATGAATCATCTCATCTATTTCATATTTAGTAGGTGTTTCGGTTATAAAGCGTAAAATTTGAACCTCACAATGTAATCGCTTTTCAAACGTTTCTAAAAATAACTTTATATATCCTTCATCATCACGACTAGCTGTTGGAATGAATAATACTTTTGGGTATTGTTTATTTGTTAATTCTATAAGTCGTTCATTAATATGCAAGTGATTTGGATCTTGTAAATCACCGCCACCAATGACAGCTAATTTCATAGTAAAGCACCACCTAATAATATTTGTTATGTAAAAATTCGATAGCGGGGAGTTACATTCCTTCTGTGATTTAATGAATAAGGGGAAATAAAGTGAACAATATATTGAAATAGCATAAGGAGTTGATAGCTGTGGATAGAAAGGAATTAGAAGTAGTTTATCCCGCTATTTGCGGGCAGTAAGACTCCTGCCTCAAAATTCGGCTGGAGCAAAGAAGTTAGGTGGGAGTCGTGCTGCCCGTAAACGCCCGATTGGTGTGGGCTAATAATCAGTGGGGGATGAACAAAACACCCACTGATTAAAGTTTCACTTTATTGATATATAATACTGGATAATATTGTTTCAAAGTATGGAAACAATATGTTTAAATGAATAT
>NZ_JBFPJI010000288.1:0-4100 GCF_040838205.1 Bacillus sp. S4 | reverse complement strand
ATTTATAATGATGCGATAGTTTATACAACAGCTGTATATGCTTATAAACCTGTAACCCTTGAAAATAGAATAGATTGGTATGAACAAAAAAAGACTGACGGTTATCCAATTTTAGTATACGAACTAGATAATAAAGTAGTGGGATTTGCAACATTTGGTCCATTTAGAGCGTGGCCTGCCTATAAATATTCAATTGAACACTCCATATACGTTGATAAGGAATATAGAAAAAGTGGAATTGGGAAGTCTTTAATGAAAGAACTAATAGCTATTGCACAGGAAAGAGAATATATGACCTTAATTGCTGGAATTGACGCAGAAAATGAGAAAAGTATTGCCCTGCATCAAAACTATGGATTTGTTCATGCAGGGACAATAAAAAAAGCCGGTTATAAGTTCAATCGATGGCTAGATTTAGCTTTTTATCAATTGGAGCTTAATGGTCCTAAAAATCCTACTGAAGAATAGCTGTATTTATTACTGTAAAAATGATTTTAAAAAGAAATTGTATATATTTCAAAAGATAGTATGAAGAAATCTCATACTATCTTTTTTGTATTCACCAATATAATTTAACAAAGAAGGGTTTTTACATTTTATATCGAATTTTCAGGAGGTGATAAAACAATATAAAAAGAGGGATGAATATGGAAACTGTCATACGAAAAATAAAAGAAATACAATCTGGTCAAGTTGGAGTATCTGTTTACTCTACAAAATATGAAAATATAGTTGCCTCCTATAATAATAATCTTTATATTCCATTAGCATCAGCAGCAAAAGTGGCAATTGGATTTGCAGTAGCGAGGATGGTAAAGGACAAACAAATTAATTGGAATGATACACTTCATCACATTAAGTTTAATCCAAATGAGGATAGTGTACAGTTATATCCTCATTTACAAGGAAGAACTACATTAACACTTAGTAAAGCGGTTGAAGTAATGATAGCTTGCCACGACAGTTATATTGCTCACTCGGTTGTAATGCACTACGGAGGATGGGAAACTGTCAGAGAAAATGTTTTAACGTACTTTTCAAAGATTCATATACAGGAAAACCCTAGAGATGAGCAAAATGTCGGAGAGTTAAATCAAGTTCTTTCACTTTTAGTACATATTTTTCAAGGGTATAAAGCAGAACCAGAATTATGGGAACCCATTATTAGTGGAATGGTAAGGCAACAAGGTAATTATGAAGGGATACCGTATTATCATTTAGCGCATGTGACAGGTGGTTTATCCACCGCTACAATAAATATTGGTATAATAGGGATGTTTCATGAATTTCCGTTTCTTTATGTAATTGGGGGAAGAGATTTACCTAATCGATTTGATAATAAAGAGGTTGATGAAACAATTCTAGAAGCTTTGAAGTGCTTATATAAAGAATATAAGATGACAAGTCAAACAAACGTTGTAACCGATAATTGAATAAAAACGTTATTTTAATAGCAGGGAGGGGAATAGTGCACCTAAAGGAGTATACCGTTTACAAAAGTGAATCGCTCATATGTATCGGGACTATAAAGGAATGCGCTCAGCATATGGGAGTGTCTGGTGATTTCTAACATAAAAAGAGAGCACAAAGGCTCTCCTTAATGGTTTTGTGATCCGCCAGCAAAACGAAAAGATTCAAGTACTTCAATACATTAGAAATTTTGTGAACATGAAGTACAAGGTCCACCAGTAGGTTGAAATACAACATTGTCAACAAAAGCTGTTGCGCCTTGCCCACCTGTAGCAATATTTTGGAAAGCAACACATGCTGTAGTCACACCAGGAGGTATACACACAACAAGAATATAATGTTGGAAAAGGGATTGCGGTTGATTCGCAACAGGTATAATATGTGGAATATTTCCAAGAGTTATTGGGAGAGGAGGACATCCATGTCCAAGGTCTGGAAAAGATACAGAAGCTATAAGAAATGCATTATCCCTTACATCCGCAGCAAAAGAAAACGTAAAACAACAACCTTCGTCAACATCAACCAATTGATTAATACTTCCACCTGGTCCAATTGACGCAGCTAAGAGACTAAGTGCCCCATTTGAAAGAATACGACCACTATGAGCATTTGGAACACCTACTTCTTCAACATCCCCAATTTGATTCCAACCAGGAACTGGATCGGTTACTAATGGTGGTTCGTCAAATCCAGGGTTGTCAAGAACATTAGTACATGGACAACACGCTACTGCAGTTGGTCCTGTTGCGCCTGTTGCGCCTGTTGCGCCTGTTGCGCCTGTTGGTCCTGTTGGTCCTGACGGTCCTCCTGACGGTCCTGTTGGTCCTGTTGGTCCTGTTGGTCCTGTTGGTCCTGTCGGTCCTGTTGGTCCTGTTGGTCCTGTCGGTCCTGTTGGACCCGTTGGACCAATTTCAGGTGGAGGTAAAGGGGGCCCAAAACATTCGCATGGAATATGAAATTTCTTATTAAATTTACTCATTTTTACACCATCCTTATCATTAACCCAACTTACACTATATAGTTTATGAGTTAGCTAACACGCAAGTATAAGGAAAAAGCCTTTAAAAATAAAAATAAGCATATGCCCTTATGTCACAGATATAAACCTATTCCATTAATTGCTAGTTATACCGTCATAAGTTATGCAAGAAAAGGGTATGTATCAATGCCGGGGTTAATTAGTTTTTCATGTTTTGTTACATATGGTGGATTTGTATGGATTAGTCTATTAAAATGAAGAAATAAAAATATGTAAATATTATAAGAATTGAAAGGAAGAAGTACATATGAAACGTATAGAGAACGGTACTCGCACTGAAGGAGAATACATTAAAAATAAATTAATTCAATATAACATGTCTGTGTTGTCAGATGAAGTAAAACAGCCAATGGAACAAGTAAGTTTCGTAGTGAAAGATGAGGAAGGGAAAATCTTTGGCGGGGTAACTGGAACGATGTATTTTTATCATCTACATATAGATTTTTTATGGGTTGATGAATCAGTTCGCCATGATGGTTATGGTAGTCAATTGTTACATACAATAGAAGAAATTGCGAAGGAAAAAGGATGTAGACTCATTTTACTAGATTCATTTAGTTTCCAAGCACCAGAATTTTATAAAAAGCACGGATACCGAGAATATGGTGTTGTTGAAAATCATCCTAAAGGGCATAGTCAACACTTTTTAGAAAAGAGATTATAATAATATTATGTATACTAGTTGATGGGAGAAAAAAATGTACACGTATAAATTACAACATGAACAACCAATCTGTGTAGAAAAAATAAAGAAACTTTACGATTCTGTTGGCTGGTGGCCAGAAAGAAAAGTAATTGATATTGAAAAAATGTTAAAGAATAGTATAGCAATTGGAGTATGGGAAGAAAACGAATTAATTGGATTTGCTAGAGTTGTTACTGACGGTGTTTTTCGGGCGTATATTGAAGATGTTGTCGTACATGAAAGTGTAAGAAATAAAGGTATTGGTGAGAAGATGCTAACAATGTTACTGAAAGAGATATCTCATATTGATATTGTTAGTCTATTTTGCGGAGAGAAACTAATAAAGTTTTATGGTGAACAGCAGTTTCAAGCGACGAAGCAAATTGTGATGCATCGTAATCAAATAGTGAAAGAATAAGAGGTGCCAATTAGAATGAATGCAACAAGAGCATATTGTTTATCGAAAAGAAAAGCGACAGCAGATTCTCCAGATGGCTGGAGTGCAACATGTATGAGGATCAATAATAAAATATTTGCGATAGTGAATCATGAAGAAGGTGAAAAAGCTGCGATTACATTAAAATGTGATCCAGAACTTGCCTTGCGAATAAGAGAAGATTATCCGGAAACAATTATTCCTGGATATCATATGAATAAAAAACATTGGAATACAGTTTATATACATAAGGGTGTAGAACAAGAACAAATTAATAAAATGATTGATTGGTCGTATGATTTAGTACTACAATCATTTTCAAAGAAAAAGCAGCAAGAGTTATTGGATTAAATACAAAGTGAAGTCGACCATAAATAGCTAGTAAAATGATTATATTTTACTAGCTATTTGCAGTTTTAGATTATATATTAGGAGATTTTGAAATGAATACGAAACGAAACAGATTACTA